>JAUXNU010000149.1 GCA_030682655.1 Actinomycetota bacterium
GTCTGGAAGGCGATCTCGTCCATGACGCCGATGATTTCCGAGACCTTGGCCGCCGACTTCTCGATCTCGCCCATCGCCGCAACGGCATTGCCGACGACTTCACCGGATCGTTCCGCGTTCAGCTTGGCATCGGCGACAACCTGCCGGGCGATCTTCGCATTCTCGGCCGATGACTGCACCGTCGCGGTGAACATGGCCATGGCGGCTGCGGCCTCTTCCAGACTCGCGGCCTGCTGTTCGGTCCGCCGCGCGAGTTGATCGGTGGCATTGCTGATCTCGACCGAGCTGGACCGGATGTCGGACGCGCCATTGAAGATCGAGAGAAAGGATCGCTCGAGGGTTTCGATCGCGAGATTGAAATCGTCGTGCAGTTTCTGGAACTCCTTCGGGAAGTCCTCCCTCAGTCGGATCGTGAGGTTGCCGCGCGAGAGAAGCGCCAGTCCCTGGGCAATCTGATCCACGACCATGGCGCGGGTTGAGGCGTCATCGGCCAGTCGGCGATCATTTTCGGCCCGCTCGGCATTGAGGCCTGACTCCTGCACGTCCGCTTCGGCTTCAAGGCGAAGCACCTCCCTGGCATTGACCTTGAACACCTCGACGGCGCGGGCCATTTCGCCGACCTCGTCATGGCGGTTTGTTCCTGTCACCTCGGCATCCAGGTCGCCCCGCGCCAGCCGCTGCATGACATCCGACATGCGCACCAGCTGGAGCCAGACCTGGGTTTCGAAGAGCAGGGTGGCGAGGACCAGGAAGCAGATCACAAAGGCGACCCCGCCGAACAGTCTCCAGCGCGCCCGTTCGGAGATCTCCACCGACTGCGCATAGGCCTCGGCGCTGTGGGTGCGCCCGGCCGTGACCATCGCCTCGGCCGCGTCCGCGACCAGATAGAATCCGCTGGCCGAATTCCTGAACCGGTCGACCGCGGCATCGGTGTCGCCGCCGTCCGCGTACTCCAGCATGACGCGGTTGCCGTCCAGATACTCGGTCCAGAGCTCGGCGGCCTTGTTGATCGGAGCCTGGGCTTCGCCCGGGCGGAGCAGCGCCCGGTAGCCGGCCATCGCCTGCACCATCTCCTCCGCATTGGCCCTGAGTTCGTCGTCAGCCTGCGCGGCCATCTCCGGCGATGACGGCATCAGCCGCAGCGCCTCGGCGATCCGGTAGTTCTGGGCGTCCGTCAGAATCTCCTGGGCCGCGACGATGCGCGCCTCCCAGACCATCTTGCCTGACTCGGCCTGTTTGCTGACGGCGGAAAGCTCCAGGAAGGCGTAGGCCGCCACCCCGACGAACAGGACCAGAAGCAGCGCAAAAACGGCGCGGGTCTTTGTCTTGAGGCTGAGCTTCGGAGCCAGGGATTTCAGTCGCACGTCGTTCCTCCACCGCAGACGTTCGATTCCGTCGGCTGTATGAGCTGTTCACCCGGACCACCCAGTCCGGGCCGTCGAGAGGTCCAAGGTGAACATAAAGGGTTAACGACACATGGCTCCTGACGGGGACAGGCCGGTCAGGCCGGGCAACGGTTCCTTATCGATTTTCGGCCAGTCTGGGGTCTCGGGCCTGGTCGATGCAGACCAGGCCAAGCAACAGGAGGTAACCCGGTGAAGCATTTGATCCTGGTGGGTGTTTTGATCGCCGTCGCGAGCCCCGCCCATGCGCAGAGCCGCTGCACCCGCCCGTACGCCCCGACGGTCAACGTTTCAGCCGCGACCAGCACAGCGGATCTCGCACGCATAGGGGCCGACATCCGCTCGTTCATCGCGGCCTCGGACATCTATCAAACGTGCCTGACATCGCGGCTGCAGACTGCGGAATCCCAGAGATTGGTCACCGCTAACCAGACGGACAAGCAGCGCGTGGCCAATCTTTACAATGCCGCATTGCAGAGCCGCAGATAGGATGCAGTGAGCCGCGTGGGGCGAACGGCGCCATGACGAATACGCTCCGACCCACCGGAATACGGCGACGCAGCCCGCTCAACCGGCGTCCGCGCTGACGCGGAGAGACCCGGGAGTTCAGCCTGATGATCAATCGGGGCTGGCACTGACGTCACCTCCGCTTCTCATCCAGCCCTCGCGCGGGATTCCGGGTGGGCGGGCTATCCCTGCGGGACATCACTCGCGCCGAACCCGGACGCCGCCCCGCTGCTACGGCCTTTCAGCCGTCCGTCCGGCCCTCACCACCGAACGCGGTGCCCCCACGAACGTGGGATGCCGGTTTCTAAAGAAGCAGCGCACGATCAGGCCAATGGACGTGTTGCCCGATCCTCGGGGACCGAAACCTTCAGCCTGGATCGACAACCATGCTCGTCCTGATCCTCGATCGACGCGTGATCCTGAGCGGGCACTCCCTTGTCCTCGCCTGCGCCGCGGGCCCGGGTCGGTCCGGCTGTCGCGGTTTAAGGAAAACCATTGAAGTCAACATCTCCGTGCCACCCAGGCGGTTGGTGTATCCGTGACCGCTGACGGTATGACCGCCATACTGACCCAGGTCCTGGTCGAGGACGACCAGTCCCTCGTGATCAAGGGGCGTGGTGGGGGCGGCCTGCTTGGCGCAGGGGCGGCTCGCAATGTGCAGCCCGGTCTGGCGCTGAGGGTCTGGTACCCCGGCCACACCTTGACCGACCCCATCTTCCACCGCCAACCCCCGAACCTCCCATGACCCTGCGCATCCCGCTGCTAGCCACCGCCCTGATGACCCTGGCCTTCGCCGCTGTGGCCCAGACACAAACCGCACCCCTCTCCGGCATCGACGTTATCGTGCGGAAGAAGCCAGCCGGGAATGCCTTCGTGGTCGGTCAGACCGGGCGCGACGGCTGGGCGTCGTCCCGGGTTCAGGTCCAGACGGGCGAATACAGCGTTCAGGCTGCCTGTCCGCCGCGGCTGGCGTGCCGCGCTTTCCGCCTGGCCTCGGTGAGTATCAATGGTCGGCGGCTGGATCCTGACGTGCGTGGCGAGTTTGCGTTCCCGGTCGGCGCGGGTGTCAGTCAGGTCATGCTGCGGGCTTCCGTTCTGGAACAGTCCATACCCGCGCCGCGCTGAGGTTTGCGACGCACAGCCAGGCCGGCACGCCCGGACTGGCCGTCCGGGGATGAAGGGTCGATCACCGCCTAGGTGATACCGTCGGCTCATGCGACACTTCCGTTCCATCGCGGCGAGCGTGGACCATTGAGAATGAGGGTAGCCGGTTGCCGATAGCCAGTGCCGTCCGCTCGGGAGCGTGGGTGCGCGGGCTGCTGCTGGCCTTCTCTCGACCGGTCCGGCTCGGTGTCGTCGCGGCGATCCTGATGATCCTGACGACAACGTCTGTCCTATTTTTGGACGGAGCGCTGAAAGCCGGATCATCGGCAGTGGCCAATTCCGAGGTGAGCTGGGTTCCCGGGCTGGCTGACGAACTGCCCTACCGCCCACCCCTGGCGGTGTCGCGGGGGGATGTGCGGGACTGGAATCTGGCTGCGCCTGCGCGGGTGCAGATCAGTCACAATGTCCAGGTCCCGACTGGACAACGACCGGCGATGACCCTGAATCTTCCGTTGGTGTATGGAAATGCCGCCCTGTTTGTGAACGGCGTGTCGACCGAGGAGGCGGACTGGTCCTCCGGAGACTATCTGGCCATGCCGGGGGCACAGATGGTGACGTGGGACATCCCGTCCCATTTCCTGCGACCGGGTCGAAACCGGCTCGATATTATTGTCACCGGGTCGAGACACCGCAGCCTGGGGGCGCCCCTTGTGCTGGGTCCTCAAAGCCCCCCCGGCGGGTTCTATGGGTCGTTATCCGGGTGGCACGAGCGCTTCCCGTCCTATCTGGTCGCCTTGTCAGTTCTGGCGGCCGGCCTGGCCCTGATCGCCGGCGCGGCATTTCGGACGTCGATGCCCTGGATCGCCCTTTCCGCTGCCGCCGCCGCGATCGGCACCCGAACCCTGATATCCGATCCGTCCTTTCAAATTGGGCTGGATCCGTTCCGGTCTCTCCTGGACCAGAGCACGCTTGGTGCGGCCTTCATCTGTCTGGGTTGCGCCTTGTCCAATCCACGCGGGGTACAGTCCCCGCGATCGCGGCTCTGGATCGGGTTCGGACTGGCCCTGTTGGTCACCCTGCTGAGCCTTGCCGGCTTCGGACTCTACAGCAGTCAGCCGGCGCTGGACCTGGCCGGTCTGGGGTTGCCCTGGCTTGGCCTGGCATTCCTCGCCTGGGCTCTGCATCAAGACCGGGGGGGGCGGACCGGTGACGGCTTCCTTCCCCGATTGCTGAAAGGAGCGTCGTTAGGGGTGCTGATCCTGACGTCGACACTCGCCGCCGTGGCGGCCTCGGGCCTGGCCTGGGGTCTTTGGGTTCCCGGCCTCGAGATAGCCTATGGTCTGGGGGTGCTCACCCTGCTCGGCGGGCTGGCGGTCGCCGCTACCGCGCTCAGTGTTTGGGAGCTCTGGAAATGGTTGCGTGACCGCCCGAGCCTGAGCAGGATCATCCAGGAGCAGCAGGCGCAGCTCGAAGCGACAGCACTGACCCTGCAGCAACAGGTTCGATTGGCTGCGACGCTGGAAGAGCGGCAGAGGCTTTCGAGGGACATGCACGATGGCATCGGCGGTCAGATGATGTCGCTGCTGGCGAGGGTGCGGTCGCGTGGAATAACCCCTGAAGAGCTGGAGAATGAGCTGACCGGCGGTCTGACGGAGCTTCGTCTGATGGTCGATTCCCTCGATGCCTCCGGCGGTTCGCTCGCCGATGCCCTGGCGGTCCTCCGATCGCGCATTCGTACCCAGTCAGAGGCGGCAGGACTGGGTCTGAACTGGATTCAGGCCGAGGACCTGAACGATCTGCGAGCAGACCCGAACTGGAGTCTGAACCTCAACAGGCTCATCCAGGAGGCGGTGACCAATGCGATTCGTCACTCAAAGGGTGACCGACTGGACGTAACATTTGTGGTGGTAGACGATCAGACGTTGAGCATCGCCATTCAGGATAACGGCATCGGGTTTGATCGGAGCCAGGTCCGTGCCGGGCGTGGTCTGGCCAACCTGACCGTTCGCGCCGCTCAGCTGAATGGTGAACTCGAGTTCGGGAGTACGGAGACCGGTGGCGGCGCGATTGTCCGGGCCATCATCCCGTTACCAAAGCCTCAACCATCCGCGCCCGCTCTCGGCGATCATTCCGTCGTCGATATGATACCCAACTGACGGGCCTCAAAAATTGCTTCACTGCGAGAATGAACGCTCAGCTTCCGGTAGGTCGCCTTGACGTGATCTCGAACGGTGTGCTCGGAAATTTCCAGCACCTCTGCGGCCTCGCGATAGCTCAGACCACGCGAAAACATTTTCAGGACATCTCGCTCGCGGCCCGTCAGCGTATCCTCGGTGGCGACCGGGAGGGTTCGGGCATTTTTTTGATACATGTCCAGAAGGAACTGGGCGGCCTGAGGACTGATCGGCGCATAGCCATCCAGGGTACTGAGGATGTTTCTGACCAGCGCGGCGGGATCTGTGTCCTTGAGCAAATAGCCGTCCGCGCCGGAATCCAGCGCCGCGACGACACTCGTGCGGTCTCCCAGGACCGTGAGGATCAGGCATTTCACGTCGCCGGCTGACTTCAGATATCGGACCAGCTCGACCCCATTGCCATCCGGCAGTTGCAGGTCAATGAGGCATAGATCGACCGGGCAGGCTTTGAACTGGCGCATCGCCCCTGCGATCGAGCGCTCTGAAAACGCGACCTTCAGGTTCGTGCCGGCAGACACAACATCGCGCAGATAGTGGCGCAGAGGATCATCGTCCTCGACGATCCCGATCCGGGCAGTCCGTCCCTGCGTTGAATAAACACCCGGGTCAGTCATTGGCGCTTCCAGCAGGTCCCGTGGGGCTGATCGACGATGTCGACCCAGACCCGATCGCGCACGGTTCGCGGGTCACCGCGCCCGACCAGGGACTGGTATCTACCTCCGTCGTGAATCGACGCACTTCTCCATCGGACGCCGAACCGCCGCGCACAAAAGGCGTCGACATCATCTATGGTCCGAAAGTGGTCGCCGCGAACCGGTTCGGTTACGGCGATATCTGCGCCACTCCAGAGAGTGGAAACCGGAACGCCCACTGCATCCACGGGTGACGGCGCATCGCCGGGGCGCAGACAGGCGACGGAAAGCAGGGTCGAGCAGGTTGTGTCACCAACATAGGGATCGCACCGTCGACCGCCATTCCGACCAAAGTGGCAGGCAAGATGGATCTCCTCCGGACGCGACAAGCGCTGATCATTGGCCAGGGTGACGCCCCGCCTGACGGTCGGTGGACTGCACAGTGCCAACCCCATGAAATCGACGGCCGTGTCATCCTGAACCAAAACATCCAGCCAGACCGAGCCCGGCGCTTCGCCACGGTAAGACCTCAAACTGACACTGGGGTCAGGCGCACGTGCGCCCGTCGGATTATTCGCATTGGCAGGGCGATCGAGGGCGATGTCTTCCAGACGTGCGTAATAGCGATCACCCTCCGCGACCCAATTGGGGTCAGTTCCAAGCGACGCCAGCAAGGTCCCGAAACGCGGCCCCATCGCATCCCCGCCCAAATCTCCCATCGTCAGCGAGTCGTTGTCCGACCCGTTCATGCTGCGAGCACGGATCAGGAAAATTCCGCCGGATACCGGGCCGTCCACCTTGAAGGAATCGGTCAACCCGCGGTCAGCATTGACCTGGTCGAATTGGCCCGTCCCCTCGAGAGGTAGCCATGACGTCTGGGTTCGGCCGGCACGGATAAATCCAGGCTCCTCGCCGGCCGGAGAGTAGCCGTCCTCGACGCCCCGAATGATGATCCTCTTGGTCTCGCCGCGACCACAGGCGTGGGCGTTCAGTATTTCCATGCCGGTTCGCGGTTCCGCGGCAGGTTCGCGCGCAAACGATGCCTGATCGCCTGAAACCCAGGCCAGGCCCATAGCCGCCGTGCAGACGACCAGAACGGCAACGGGAATTACTACGAACAGTCGCACCCGGACCCTCCCCATTGCGCTCCGGGAACAATAGCACCGCTCGCGGTCCGTGTATCGGCCGGCTACCCCCACGAACGTGGGATGGCGGAGTCGAGCGCAGGCGTTGAGTTCTATTGCAGTGATCGCCCGATCACAGCCTGTCACCCAGCCTCGGACATCCGATCATGAGGTCGCGAGTCTGAGAACACTTGAGAAGGAAGCGAAATGCGACACTCTTCAAAATTAGCGATCGGTTTGTTCTTGCTCGGTATTGCGGCGGCACCTGCCATCGCGAACGAGGGACAAGACGCGCGGTCGCCCGGCCCGGTTGTCCAGGCCGGTGAGGGCAGGGGCGGCCCACTGGTTCTCCCGCCCTGCCTTACCGGGGGTCGTGATGTCACCTTGGTGATCAAGACAGATACCACTTCCGGGTGGACCGTGAATGGTCAGCCTGCGGTTGCGGTTTCCAATGGTGCCTGGGCCAATGTTTCCCCTGCAGCCTGGATCGGACCGAGAACGCCGGGTACGGGGCCACAGACCTACCGCGTGTCGTTCAGCGCGCCGCAAATGCACGGTCAGATGTCTGTGTCCGCCAGGTGGGCCGCCGACAACTGTGGCCAGTCCATAAAGGCGGGGAGTGCGACGGCCGTCCCGGTTACCGGCTCTTCCTGCGGGACCGGCGCGGGACAGACTGCATCGCCCAATGGCCAGGATTTCCGGGTGTTCACCCGCACGATCAACAACGTCCAGTTCCTGCCGGCAGACTCGAACAACCCCAACCCATCGATCGAGTTTACCGTTGCCAACCAGCCAAATTCCCCCACCGGACTTGCCGGCGTCTTCACCATCACGGCTCGCTGCCGCTGCTAGACCGTACACGAAGTCGGCGGGCTCGGTCCGCGATCCCGCCGACGATTTTGGTCAACGCGCACCTGCGGACATATTCGATCCGGTCCGGCCTGTCGTCTCGCCCGCGCCGATCTGACCGCCAGCAGGCAGGCCACGCGGGACCTGTCCCGACAACTGACCGTTGGTGTTTGAGCCTCCGCGCGCGGTGAGGCTTGCCCGACCCTGCAGGGTGGAACAATGTCCATGATCCCAGATTTGCTCAGCCGGCGTTTGATCCTGATCGGTCCAGGCCTGGTTTTCGCGGGACTGGCCGCGCCGGCCGGGGCAAGGTCAGTATTCCAGGACTCCAGCCGTCACAGCGGGCACCAAAAGACCATCCAGGTCGCTGATTTTCTAACCGACGAAGCTTTTGGGGGACCGTTCACGTCCGCCGGCATGACCCGGATACTGTCCCAGGCATTGGTCCGGGATGGGCGTTTCCTGGTCGTGGAACCGGGAGACCCCACCACCACGGCCCCAAATGCGATCATACAAGGCGCTGTCAGGAGGTTCAGGATCGTTGGGGGCGGAGGCCTTCACTCGATCGCAAACCCGCCGGGCAAACAGACCAACGAACGAACTCAGGGCGCCGTCATCGAACTCGCGTTTCGGCTGATCGAGACTGCAACAGGTCAGGTCATTTCTGGCTTTGGCGTCGAGGGCCGCATTTCGCCTGTGACCTCCGAGAAAGGACTGGTTGGAAGTCCTGGCGATCTCTATCCAGGGTCCGAAGATTTTCGCGCCGGCCGATTTCGACAGGCCGTTGAAGACGCGATGGAACGGGTTGTGTTTCAAATCGCCATCGGCATGTTGAGAATTGCCTGACCCGCCATCACGGATCGCCGACATCCGGGCGACATAGGGACGGTCTGCATCCGGTGGCGGTGAATATGGCGACCGAACCCCACGCGGGTGCCGTCAGATCGTGGCTGTTGGTGCTGGGCGGAGAGTTGGTATCTCTCAATCTGACGACGCCAACGGCAGCAGCAGCGAGTCAAATCCCAACCCACAGTCCCGCGCGTTCCCCCCACCCAGGTGGCGATCTGCAACCCGCTTAAATTTCCGCCCTATTTTATCAGAAGACCCCCATGTTCGTGGGGGTATCGCGACATCGGAAGTGGTGATCATCTCGTCGAAGTAGCTGTGAGAAATTCGACGATGTTGAATGCAATAATTCGTCTTCTGTGCCGTCACCAATGGTGGTGGTCTGAGCGACAGCAGAAGGAAGTTTGTTATCGCTGCGGCCAGAACCGCGTGTAGCGATGATCTCGATAAGGGGGGCGAGGCGATGGTTATCAGGCATGAACTAATTCGCATTGGCGACCGACTGCTGATCGAAATCCAGTCCGTCGAGGTCAGCGGTCAAGTCTGCAGCACTCGCTATGAGGTGGACGGACCAGAGAAGCTGTACTTCGCCAATCGAGCGGAGGCAGAGGATGCCATGTGGCCAGCGTGGATGAGGTTGGGGCCGTCGTGACCCCCTGTCCACCGCCCCCTGTCGGGAGCAGAGGACAACGGTGGGTTCAACCGACCCATGGACCCTCAAACGGGCCCCGATCTGGCTGTCGTGCAGGCGATCGCTGAACACCCCACGATAACCGGTCGATAGGGTCAGGCCCTTGCGGACCTGGTCTTCCATGCCGAACTCGGCGACCCCGGCCAGCGGAGCGGCCCCGGCCCCCTCGATGGTAAGCCTTGATGCCGCTCGCCCGTCGTCCGACGCCGTAGACTGGCTGCGATGGACCTCATGGCGGTCAGCACAGGTCAAGCGCGTCTGACTCGTCGATAGTATTTCCTTACGATGCTTGTCGGTATGTCTGCTTGGCACGGAGGGTGAGAGCAGTGGACGAAACCTTGAGGCTTGGCGTTCTTCACGATCAGGCGGTGCTCGACACGCCGCCCGAGGCCAGGTTTGACCGCATCACGGCGATGGCCGCGGCGCACTTCAGGGTGCCTATCGCGCTGGTGTCGCTCGTCGACACGGACCGACAGTGGTTCAAGTCCTGCATTGGCCTCGAAGTTCGTGAAACCGAACGCGGCTGGGCATTCTGCGACCATGCCATTCAACTTGGCGCCCACAAGGTTCTGGTCGTCGAGGACGCGACGCTCGACGCACGGTTCAAGGACAATCCCCTTGTCACCGGCCCGCCGCACATCCGCTTCTACGCCGGCGCGACCCTCACCACGAGCGAAGGGGTCAATCTCGGTTCGCTCTGCGTCATCGACACTGAGGCGCGTCCGGTGCCGGCTGACGCGGATCTCGCCCATCTGCGCGCGCTGGCTGATCTCGTCGTGGACCAGATCGACCTCTCGCGAGCCAGGAAGGAGTTGGAGGATCGCCATCGTATCCTCGATCTCGGCGAACGGCTGTCGGGCACCGGCTACTGGACCCTCAATACCCAGACCGGGGCCGTGTTCTGGTCCCCGCAAGTCTATGCGATCCATGGCGAGGACCCGGCGACCTTTAATCCCGGCCTGGGCGACGCCCTCGCATTCTACATCGAGGAGGATCGAAAACTCGTCTCCGACCTCATCAAGACACGCAGCGAGAACGGCCAGGGGTGGGAGTTCGACGCCATTCTTGTCCGTGCGGACGGCTCGCGGCGGAATGTGCGTTCGCTTGCGGAGGTGCAAAAGGACCCAACGGGTCGTGTCACTGGCTTCTTTGGCGTTTTCAAGGACCTTACGGACGAGCGCCAGGCCGTCGAGACTGCTGTCGAGCAGGAACGGCGCTATCGCCTGCTGGCCGACAACGTCAGCGACGTCATCGCCACCTACAGTCCTGACGGCATCTTTAGCTACCTCTCGCCGTCGATCAGCGAACTTCTCGGCTACTCTCCAGAAGAGATGATCGGGCGGACGCCCTATGACATCATGGTTCCGGAAGACCATGACCGCGTCGCCCGAGAGTTCAGGCAGGCCGCCAAAACCCGACTGCCTCTAACCGTCGAATATCGAGCGATGACCAAGGATGGCCGGGTGCGGTGGCTCGAAGCGCGGTCCCGATTCCAGCGTGATGAGAATGACGTCATCGTCGAGATCAACGATTCCGTTCGGGACGTGACGGAGCGGCGCGAGCGCGAGGTGGCTCTTGCCGAAGCGCGCGCGGTGGCAGAGGACGCCGCCCGGATGAAGGCTGACTTCCTCGCCAACATGAGCCACGAAATCCGGACCCCGCTCAACGGAGTTTTGGGGTTCGCAGAGGTCCTGTCCAACACAGCCCTGGATCATGATCAGAGGCGATACCTCGATCGCATCCGGACAGCTGGAAAAGGGTTATCCGCCCTGATCGACGATATCCTTGATTTCTCCAAGATCGAATCCGGCAAGATGACCACGGAACGACGGGCATTTGATCTAAAACGGCTCGCAGCCGATGTGGTCGAGCTGACGCAGGTGAGTGTGGCGGGGCGACTGGATCTTGAGCTCGCGTTCGACGACGGCGTCAGCCCCTGGATGATGGGTGACGAGCAACGCACAAGGCAGGTGCTTTTGAACCTGCTCGGCAACGCGGCAAAGTTCACGCATGAGGGTTCTGTCATACTGAGGGTCGGGCATTCGGGCGGTCAACTCGACCTCAGGGTCATAGACACCGGGATCGGGATTTCCTCTGAGGCCCTCTCCGGTCTTTTCGAGGGTTTCACCCAGGCCGACACAACGGTTGGTCGCAGGTTCGGCGGCACTGGTCTGGGGCTTAACATCAGCAGATCTCTTGCCCGACTGATGCAAGGCGACGTGACCCTGGAGAGCCAACCCGACACCGGCACCACGGCGATCTTTACCCTGCCCTATGCGCCGGCCGAGGCTCAGTCGCCGACTGCTTCGGCATCAACAGACGCATCATCAACCCGGCCCCTGAAGATCCTCGCGGTGGACGACGTCGCGGCGAATCTCGAACTTCTGGATATCCTGCTTGCCCGCGCGGGCCACGCCGTCGTCTGCGCCACGTCAGGAGACGCGGCGATCAAGTGTCTTGAACGCGACGCCGGGTTCGATCTCGTTCTCATGGATGTCCAGATGCCCGGAATGGATGGTCTGGCCGCCACCCGTCTGGTTCGCGCGATGGCCAACGGGGCGGAGCGAATACCAGTGGTTGCCCTCACCGCGAACGTGCTGGCAGATCAGATCGAGGCCTGTCGCGCCGCCGGGATGGACGATCATCTCGGCAAGCCGATCAAGGTGGAGGATTTGCTGAGCCTGCTCTCTCGCGTGGCGGAGCTGAATGATCGCTCTCCCACAACTGCCGCGGAAGACGGGGTCACGCAGGACCCTCTGGCAGAGCTCAAAGCAAGGTACAGAGTGCAGATGGATACGTTCAAGGGCGAGTTCGCTCGCCTCGGGGCCCTGCCCCGGGACCGTCGGGCCGACGCCATGGCGGCCTTTAGTCACTCGATCGCCGGGACAGCCGGGAGCCTTGGCTTCACCGCGGTCTCAAACGCAGCCTTCGAGCTGGAAGCGGAGGCCAAACGGTGCCGCGATCTGAGTGTCGGGCCCGAAACGCTCGATCCGCTTATCCATGAGTTGGTGCGCCGGGTGGCACATTCCTGAAAGTTGCTATAGTAAACGGTGTTCGTTCGCTCAGGGGGGGCGTAGTCCTGCCACCGGAGTGAGTTGGTCCGTGTCGAAATGCATTGTCGTCGAGGACGACCCTTTCTGGTCGTCCGAAATCAGCGCGGCTCTGTTGTCGGCGGATGTTGAGGTGATCCACGCCGCAGACGGTCGTGAGGCGTTGGCCATGGCCCGGCACCATCAGGACGCCAGCATGGTGCTGGATATGATCCTGCCGGATGTCGACGGCGTCGAGGTGCTGCAGCGACTGGGTGCCATTGCGCCGGACATCGCGGTCCTCGCTGTCTCTGGCGGTGGGCGCCTCGGCCCCGCATTCTATTTGAAGCTCGCTCAAACATTCGGGGCCAAGGTCCAGCTTGCCAAGCCCTTCACTCAAGGCCAGCTTGTTGAGAACTGGATGGCTCTGGCCGCCTGATTACTATTCGTAGATTGCACCCAATTGAATAAAACCCAAACGATCCTGGTCGTCGATGACGATCCATTTATGCGAGATCTGGCAAGGGTCCACCTTGAGAGCGCAGGCTATGTTGTGGCCTTGGCGGACGGCGGGGCTGAAGGTGTTGCGAAGGCTCATTCCTTGCGACCGGCCGTCGTCGTCATGGATTTTTCCATGCCGGGTCTGTCTGGCACCGATACACTTAAACAAATCCGTGCGGACCCAAACACGTCGAAAACTCCGGTTCTGATGCTAACGGCCTGGTCGTCTGACGCCAGCCGTCTGGAAGCGGAAAATCTCGGTGCGACGTGGCTGGAAAAACCCCTCTCTGGTGAAGCACTGATCGATGCGGTGGGCCGCTTTATCACGTCCTAGGTGAGCGAAATGGTGTCTGATCAGAAGCCGCGTGGACCTCACCAGATCTTGGTGGTCGACGACGACCCGTTCATTCAGCAACTCGCACAAGCGATCCTCTCGTCGAGGGGGCAGAAAACCAGAGTCGTGGGCACTGGAGCCGAAGCTTTAGCGCGTATGGCTGAGCCGCCCCCGGACATGGTGCTTCTTGATCTCGGGCTGCCGGACGTTCCGGGGTTGGAGGTCTTGCGTCATTTCCGGGCCGCTCGCTCATGGGACCATGTCCGAATTCTGATGCTCACGGCCTCGCATGACGTTGAGGATATCGTCCGGGCGAAACAGGCCGGAGCGTCGGGCTACGTCTGCAAGCCGATTCAGCCTGACGCCTTGGCGGACATGGTCTGCGATCTGTTGGAGCAGGACACGCTTCTCTGGCTGGATGACTACACGCGAGCTCACAAACGATCTGACGTGACCCCCCGAAACTCTTCCAGGAAAAGCTAGAGTCCGACCGTCGAGCGGACCCCTGTTAAGACTGGATGAGAAAACGGGGTCACGGCACACTGACTGAGGTGCCGGGGAGCAGACCAGGGGTTTCGATCATTTGGGGACGACAACTCCCATCGAGCGGCTGGAATCTTGCTCGCGCCTGGACAGGCAAGGGAGCGTAAGTCAGACAGACCGGTCGTGGACCTCGTCTTGGGAGCGGGCCTTTCCAACGTCCTCAGGAGTCAAAAGTTGCCGGCTTAAGGCACACCCAGTAGGGACCCACGAGAACGACCAGCGGGGAGGCCTCT
>JAUXNU010000150.1 GCA_030682655.1 Actinomycetota bacterium
GTCGTGCTGGCGGTGTTCTTCCTGGGCGCGGCGATCGGCGCCGAGAGCGCGAGCGATCTCATGGAGAAGGGCGCGGGAATCGCCGCTGTCATCGGCGCGCTGTCGTACTTCCTTGGCAAGATCGCCAAGGAGTAGCCTACCGGGAACTGCGCGCGGTAGAGATGCGTTCACGCAGGCGGGCAAGACTGCGCTTTCTCGGGACGAACTCCTCGATGGCCTGGAGGTAGTGATTCTCGAGGCGTTCGGCTTGGTGGCCGATGGAGAACTGCCCGGCGCGCTCGCGCGAGGCGGTCGCGAATGCGGATCGGAGATCATCGTCGGCAAGCAGGTTGTCGAGACTGCGCGCGACGTCTTCTGGACGGCCTGGCACGAGAAAGCCCGTTGCCCCGTGGACAACGAAGTCCTGGACGGCGAGGTCTTCAACGGCGACTACAGGAAGCCCGGCCGCCATTGCTTCTCCGATGACGAGCCCCTGGGTCTCCGAGGTGGAGGCGAAGGCGAACACGTCGGCGGCATGGTAGGCAGCGACCGCCTCATCACCGCGCAGGTAGCCCGCAAAGACAACACGTTTGCCCAACCCGAGGTCGCGTGCGAGACGTGCCAGTTCCGCGTGGTCTGGACCGTCTCCAGCGATGACGAGCTTCGTCGTTGAGTGACGAGAGTGCCAGATTGCGCGAATGAGGGTTTCGATGCTCTTCTCGCGACCGAGGCGTCCCATGAACAGGGCGACGCGGTCGCTGTCGCGTAGTCCGAGGCGTGTTCGCAGAGACTCTACAGCCGAGTCATCCTTGGCTCCATAGCGGGCGATGTCGACGCCGGTGGCGATCACTTCGATCGGGACTGTGACTCCCCACTCTCGCAGGAACTGCTCGATCTTGGTCGACGGCGCGATGATGGTGTTGCACGCCTCGCAGAACTCGCGGGAAAGCCGTCTTGCGAGGCTCTTCGTCAGCCTGGTTTCCCACACGTAGTGCACGTATTCCGGATACAGGGTGTGGTAGGTGTGGACGTACGGGATTGCGTGACGCCTCGCGACCCTGTGCCCAAAGAGTCCGATGCTGAACGGGTCGTGAGAGTGGACGACATCGAAGTCGACGGCGTCGAGCAGACGCAGAGCGTCCATCGAGAAGGGGGAGGCCAGGCGCATCTCAGGCTGGAACGCGAAAGGCATCGACGGGAAGCGCACTGTCACCTCGCCGTCCTCGTCATGCTCCGGGTCCGGCGCGAATACGTAGACCTCGTGGCCACGGGCCTCAAGGGCGCGCTTGAAGAGCCGGATGGAGGTGACGACGCCGTTGATCTGCGGCGTGTAGGTGTCGGTGAAGAACCCGATTCTCATGTCGGAAGATGACCCCTTCGTGCTGCGCCGTGCTTGGCGTGGGGGTGCCTCGGAAAGTGTACGCGCTTGACGCGCGATGCAAAAGGGCGGGATACTTTTCTAGTACTAGGGTCAATTGAATACGTAGTAGCAGTCGTAGCATTCATCGCAGCAGTTGGAGGTACACGTCATGACCCTGTCTCAAGCGCGCAAGCGCTTCCCTCTCGTGCCCGTTGAGATCGTGAAGTGGGCACTCGAGAACATCGCGAATCCGAGCGACCTCGAGCGCGGGCTGTTCCGGCTGGAGCAGGCCAAGCAGATCCAGCTCAAGTACGCATCCTAGGAGCCACTCCTCCTCCTTGACCCGTCGGGTGGTCCAGATGGCTGCCCGACAACCTGCGCGCAACCTGGCGCTGCCGGACGTCGGGAAGTGCGTGGGGAACGACAGGCGGGCCGCCCCACTAGGGGCGGCCCGCATCTGCTTCTGATGGAGGCGACGCCCGGATTCGAACCGGGGATAAGGGCTTTGCAGGCCCCTGCCTTGCCACTTGGCCACGTCGCCATATGCGGCGCCTGAAGCGCCCTTTCAAGTGCAGAGGCCGGCCGCGCGGGTCCGTGTGGAGCACCCTTCCGACCGACCTTCGAGGCTTGCGATGGAGCGGACGACCGGATTCGAACCGGCGACCCCAACCTTGGCAAGGTTGTGCTCTACCAACTGAGCCACGTCCGCGCGCAGGGGGTAGTGTACCAAGGGGTTTCTGGGCGTGCAAGGGAGGATACGGGGCCCTTGTGGCCTGTGCCAGCGGGAATAGGGAAGGTGCTCAGCGCGCGTCCGAGGTTCCCGTCCGTGCGAGTTGTCGGCTGGCAGGTGTCCGGAGGGGTAGCGCAATCACGGAGGACTGGTACAATACCGTTCGCTGCTCTTTGCAGAGCACGATACGGGCGCTTAGCTCAGGGGGAGAGCACTTCCTTGACGCGGAAGGGGTCGTAGGTTCAAATCCTACAGCGCCCACCATTGGATAACAGCAGGTAGAGGGCTGTGTTTCGGGAAACCGAGACCGGCTCTCTACCTCGTCTTCCGGGCCGAATGTAGCAACGCGTGTAGCAACGCGATTCTACCACCCGAACGCGAGCCTAGCCCGCGCGCAGCACCGGGACGAGGGAAACGCCGCTTCGCCGCTTCGATGGTGCGCCCCTGAGCAAGGCGAGTTCCCTGTTCGCTGCAGGGTCGCATGCTCATCTCACCCGCCGTCCCCCGCGCGTCGCTGCGGTTTTGCGTCAGCGCGGTGGCGCCGTTTGCGGCAGCGGTCGCTACACGTCTGACGGTCCGATCGCGTCTCGGTGGCATCCCACCACTCCCCGCACTCGGGACAGGAACGGTACCTTCGGTTGCCGTCCACCGCTAAGGCGAACTGAAGCCACATGGCCCCGATGAGTGACGAGACCTCGAAGGTGAGCCTCAGTCCCCCCGGCTGAGCGCCGCTGACCTCCATTGCGACATCGACAGATCCGCACATCTCGGTGATGAGTGTTGCGAGGGCCGACTGGACTATCGCTTCTGGCGAGCTGGCTTTCGAGGCGTACCCGAGCCAGCCGTACTCGCCGCCGCGGGTTGGAATCGCACTCGGGTGGGCGCCGAGACCCACGAGCATCTTCCCGATGCGACCCTGGATTCTCATCGAGGGCTGACGCGCAGAGTGCCCGTTGTCGCGCGGAGCTGGCGTCAGGACGAGATCGGTTCCGATCACGTCGCGCGCGCATCCCTCGCTGAGGGCATCCCACAGCCGCAAGGCGAAGGCGAGAAGGCGGCGATGAGCTCTCCACACGGCGAGCCTGTTCCCGAGACCGTCGAATCCTTGGCCCCCCTCGAGGCCGTCATCGGGCGATAGCACCCGTCCATCCCGGACCAAGTAGTCCGGGTCGTACAGGTCTCCGTAGCCGCCGGCGAAAGTGGCGAATGCCTCTTCGCGGTCTGACAGCGACGCGAACGTGCGAAACAGCGCCGGCTCGGACTTGAGCGGCCGGTAGGTCTCGTTGGCGTTGAAGCCGCACAGCACACGCAGACCATCCTCGCCGACCCAGTGTGGGTTGTTCATGCGCGACCACTCGAACCCGACCAGGGAGGCGGGGGAACCTCTATTGGTTCTAAATGTCACGGTTAAGTCCTGTCTATCCGTCTTTGCCTATGCCAACCCGGACAGGATACTACGTACGGGACAAACCGTGAACGGAAGGGAGAACGCATGCTCATGATCCAGAAGCTGCGGGAGGACAAGAGACTCACGCGCTCCGCACTGGCGCGACTGGCCCTAATGCACGCGGCGACCGTGGGTCAGATCGAGAACAGGTACATCGGGAGGCCCTACGCGTCACAGCTCAAGAAGCTCGCCGTCGCGCTCGAGTTCAGCGGCGAACCACGCGAACTGCTTACCGAGATCGATCAACCATGAGAGCCACGAGCGCGCCCTGCAGACTCCTCTATCCCGTCCACGAGGCGGCCGAGCAACTCGGCATTCAGCGAACCAGTCTGTACGAGCTCCTGAAGGGCGGCGAACTGGAGCGGGTCAAGATCGGCCGCCGGACTCTTATCACAGCCGAGAGTCTCACCGAGTACGTGAACAGACTCCGGGCGGCGGCCGACCAACGTCGGTGCCCTGCACCAGTGATCATCCAGACCCGGTCACGCCGCGAGGCTTGACCTGGGCGCTTCGATATTCTCATGTCCGCCTGATGAAGGTGCGTGAGGTCGCGTCACGTGCGGAGCGATGGGTTGCCGACGGCTTGGGGACCGCAATCGAGCAGCGAGACAGACCGAGGGGGGCCCGGTGGGCGCCACGGGAGGAACACGAAAGGGATTGGTGCTGCTGCATGGGGAAGTTGCTCAAGGTCGAAGACGTATCAAGCGAGTTGCATGTCAGTGTGCGGCGGGCGCGCGAACTGATCGGGTCCGGCAAGATCCGAATGATCCAAGGGCTGACCCCTGGAACGATTCGGGTGTCGCGCGAGAACCTTAACGCCTTCATCAGGGACAGCGCCGAGAAATGAGCTTACGACGACACCTGCAGACCGACACGGATCTTGACGAAGCGGGGCCTTGCACAGCGGGGCATGCTGCGTCGCGGCAGTCGTCGGAGCCGCCGCGGGAACGCTTCGCGTAATCCATGAGCATCTCGGTTATGGGTTCGGTCATCAAGCGTTACGGCGGCAAGCCCCACCTCAAGCTCACGCTATTAATCCTTGCCGACCGGGCAAGTGACGACGGCGTTTGCTGGCCGTCGTACGACGAGCTCGCGGGCAAGCTCGGCTGTTCTAGACGTTCCGCGATCAACAACGTCAACGACCTCATCGCGACCGATCTGCTGCAGATCATCGCGAAGGGTGGTCGGTTCACCGATCCGCAGACCAAGAAGCACCGTGGATTCTCCAACCGTTTCGTCATCAACGTCTCAGCAATCGAAGCGCTGCCTCTGCTCTACCAACCGCGGCGGAGTTGTCCACAAGACGTGGTGGACGGGTGCAGCGCACTGCAGAACATGGGTGAAGTGGGCTTCAACCATGCAAGCACGGCAAGGGTGAAGCCCACTTCACCCGGTACATCAGACAAGACATCAAGTTCAACCGTCACCGGCGAAGCGCCTGTGGACAACCTCATCCGGGACCTCGCCGAGGCCTGGAAGCTGCCAGATCGATGAGCCCCCACATGCATTGCCATCAGTCAAGCGGTACGCCACACTGAGAGGAGGGTCGGCGCGTGAGAGAGTTCAAGGACGTCAAGAAGCGCGACGTGATACGCGCGTTTGCCACAATCCGTCTGGCGATGGAAGAGAAGTGCGACAGGCTGACCGACTGGACGGACCAGGGCAACGCTCTGGAGCAAGCGCTGAGTCTCAGGATGGAAGAGAACGTGACCAAAGGGCTCAACTTCGTGGAGAGATTCCTCCTCGGTACACGAGAGGGGGCCAGTGAGGAGGGGCGCAGCTCATGACCAAGAGAACCGCGCACGCTGAGTTGATCGGTCGAGTAGGAGCTGACGAGGCTGATCGCCTCACTCAGATGTTCTTGGAAGATCTCATGACGAAGCGCGAGGCAGCCGCCGAGCTCGGCATGTCGCTCAGCGTCCTCGAGTACCGACTGTCGCAGGGCGACACGAAGCACGCGAGGCTCATGTCCGAGTCGGTCAAACCACACGGCCAACGCCGCTGGGTGGTCGTGCGCGAGCCGATACCCGGTCGGCCGCAGACGGCGCGTGAGGCTTTGGGCGAACTGTTTGGACCGGAGGAGGCGGACCGCCTCGTCGGTCTGTTCCTGTCCGAGCTGATGCTCGCCGACGAAGCAGCGGCGATTGTCGGGATGCCTGCCAAGACTCTGCGGGCGGACATGTACAAAGGAGTCGTGCCGTACTCGAGGACGCTCGATCCCGCGGCTCACAAGAGCCCGTGGGTCGTGTTGCCCGACGCGCTTCCTGCCATCAAGAAGAAGCGGGAGGGGCGATGAGCGTGTACGAGCGTCGGGACCTCTACCGAATCGTTGCCGCGGACGGTGGCGGTGTGCGGGTTGTGATGCCCGGCGGTCTCGGTACGACCGGACTTGAGGAATGGTATCCGAGTGCAAGCGCCGCCGCTGTGGCGATCGCGGATGCAATCAAGGGCGGAATGCCCGCGTTTGAGGTCGTGGGCGAGACGACACCGAGGCGGCCATCTCGCGCGGTGCATGACTCGGAGCCCGCATAGCGGCATCCCCGCAGAGGATCAACACGCCGTTTGTCGCCCACTGAGGGGCACAACCGCTGTAGTCTTACACGCACCGTCGAATCGACGCTAGGCGGAAGGAAGTGCGATGTCTGACGCAGTGATCGGCCCGTTGATGGAGCGGCTCGACGCTGACCTGAGGCAAAAGATTCGCGCTCGCCAAGACGGCATGGTGCGCGAGCTCCGCTTCCTCAGCGACAAGCGCGATCCAATGCTCGCGAGTGTGCGCAAGCGCGGCTGGTCGAACGAACGCCTTTCCATTCTGTGCGGCCTTAACTCCTTCTACATGTTCGTGCTGGGCCCGCTTGCAGGTTCGGTGAGCGACCGGTCGAGTGTCATGGGCCGGGATATGGTCATCCAGTACGGGGACTCCCTGCGTTTCGACGCGCAGAGGAGTGCACGCATCAGGGGCGCGCACGCCAGCTTCATGCAAGCACTTGAGGACGTCCCAGACGCGCATGGGGTGCTTACTGGAGCTCGATTCAGTGACCTTCTCTTCCGGCTGCACCGAGCCTTGGAGCGCGAACGTGAGCGCTGACAAGTGGGTGACCGCCGTTGAGGGCCGCATGCGACAGTTCGCGATATCGCATGCGCTCGTCCTATCTCAAACGAAGCGCCAAGTTTCAGCGGCATTCGAAATCGGCTGCTTCCACGCCCTGACGGAGTTCTATGAGATCGAGTTCGATGTGACGCCCGAGTCTCTCGGTGACGATGGCGAGTATCGGTACTTGACCACCCCGAGCGGCAATCCGCATAACTACTCCTACTTGTCGCTCCGCGGTCCGGATGGACACTACGAGTTGAGACAGCAAGTGCGCATTCAGTCTCATGCTCATCCGGAGATAGCGGTCACTCCAGATCTCGTGGTGCTGTCGGCCGGAGCGGAGATCCAGACCACTCGTCGGCCTGAGTTTGCATCGGGGAAGCGAGGTTTCTATACAGTCGGTAGCGCAGATGTGGTGGCCGCGCACGAGTGCAAGTCAATGAGCCCGTTTCCTGAGCTCCTAGTCAACTTCATCGGAATCCTCGTGGCGTGCCACGCATGGTTCGAGGACGGCGCGCCGGCGTATGTATTGGATCCGGAAGGCCCGCATGCGGCCCCCTCCCTCTTCATCGGTGGCGATGCCAGTGCGCTTCACCTGAAGATGATTGCGGGTCTGGAGGAGACGTATCCTTTGAATGTCGTCGTGGGGCTGCACTCGGGCAAGTGGAGTCTGCTTGGTGAGGGACGTCAGCTGAACCGTCTGTCACGCGCAGTCTCCG
>JAUXNU010000151.1 GCA_030682655.1 Actinomycetota bacterium
CGCCCACAGGCGTCGACGTCTCTCATCGAACTCTCCCGCGAGCGCCCGATAGCGCTCTCCGATCGCATGCTCGTTGATCATACGATCTTACTTCGACATCACCAGCCAATCTCCTACTTGTTGTTTGACGCTTCCTAAGTCGAAGAGATCCTGGGCCGGCGCATTGCCCAACCTGTTGGTGTGGCTGAACACATAGAGCCCCCGGCACGCCATCATTCCCCTGCTGGACGAGCGATCAAGATCCCACATCTCGCGTAGCGCCCGCCAGAAGAGCGCGAGATCATCCGAGGTCACGCCGGTCTTCTCGGCGAACGGGGCAGAGAAGAAGCCATGACAAACGTACAGACCATAGGGCACAAGGGCCTTGCGGCCCATCTCGGTGGTCTTCCCGCCCCTAGCCTCGCCATCGTCGCCGAGCACGATCCCCGCATCTTCGGCTTTGGTGATGGCTACCCGAGTGATCGAAACATCCATCGGCACGATGGGATCTACCGACCGCGAGAATGTCATCTGCACCGGCCCGCGAACTTGGCCGCAGTTGACGCCCGTTGTCATCACAGCGCCGAACATGCGCACATCGAAGTACGTATCGCACATGCGTTTCCGCACGGCATCGACATCCTCCCGCTTCTGCTTGGAGCCAGACGACTTGATGCCTTCCTCTTCGTACGCGCGCTGGTGAAGCGTGTTCAGCGCGATGCCGGAATCGTTGACGTAGATCCCGTAGCCTGCCTCACCTTCCTTGAGGACGGCGACGTAGTTGCGCACCTTGCGCTTCAAGCACACATCTGTGACGAGACCGTTCATCGTTTCGGGATCGACGCGAGGCATGTTGCCAGCATCGGGATCGCCATTCGGATTACCGTCGACGACATCAAAGATCAGGACGAAGTCGTGCCTGCGTTCAGGGTCGGTGTGAATTCGGCTCTCTGACATGCCTACTCCTCCGTCTGGGTAGCATCGGCATTCGCTGCTTCCTTGGCGGCCTTGCGAGCCGCCCGGTCCGTCGCACGCTGGTGGTAGAAGCCTAGCGAGAAGAGCGCTTGGTCGCGCAGCGACAGTGTGGCTGGGAACTCTTCGATCGGCGCAAGTACTTCCTCGAGCCGCGCTTCAAGTGCCTGGTAGGCTCCCTCACTCGACTTACGGAGCTTCGAGAGGTGAGGCTGGGCATCAGAGAGCAGCTTCCCGAATACGCTCGCCGGCGCGGTCGACGCCGACGCGAAGTACTTGTCGACAACGGTTGCGTTGATTCCCGGGATTGCACGTCGCTGGATAACCTCGAGAACTGCGAAGAGTCGGCCACAGAGATAGGCGACGGACGTTTCAGATGTATCGAGTTTCGACATGTAGTCCTCCCTTCCAGGAGTCGATGATGCAAGAACAGCCTTGAGTAGCGCGGCTTGCGCGTGCGTGACGGCGCTGACTTTGCGGCCGCGCACGATAGTCCCGCCGACCTTGCAGCGACTGAGCGCAAGAGAAAGCGGCCACAACGGGAGTGGTCTGGAGCCGTAGAGCGCGGCCTTGACGAGGATGGTCGGCAGATGCGGGGGCATCTGCTTGGTTGGATCCCTAAATGGAGCTGCAGCAAGTTGATACAGTCCGAGGGGTTGTCCAGACTCCCCCCACTCGTTGACCTGGGCAGTGAGCGCGAACCACTCTGCGAGTCTGCGCTTGGCCACCTCAATCGTCGTGTTGTCGAAGTCGCGAACGATCGCACGCCCTCCGCCGGCGCTCAGGACGGCCACGTTGAATCGCACCTGATCCTCGTCGGGGAATCCCGCGTCTCGACCACGACGATACGAGGTCAAGAGTGCCTTAACGTCCTCGGCTGTAGGCCGTGAGAAGTAACTGAGTAGGTCGAAATCGGTCTCCTTGATGGTCCAAAACACAAACACGGTTGGACCGACGACCAGGTGCGTCTTCTCATTGCCAAGCAGTTCGTTCAGCGCCTTTCCGAAACGCTCCCCGCACTGATGGCAAACGCCGCACGTCGCGCCGCGCTGGAGTCCGTATGACTCGAACACACGAACGTTGGCGCTCACCAGCGCGGTCCCAGACGATTGCCCCCCGGAATGCCCTTCACTGGTACGGGGGTCGTCAAGGGAATCGGCTTGCGCTCCCCGCAGACGAGACACTGACCTATGGTCGTCTCCCGCAACTTGGACGCCGGCTCAACAGTTCCCCGCCAGAAGTCCCGAACACCGGGTGTGTCCACAACAAACTCGCCACCCACGCGGAATGTGACGAGGTCGGAACGCCCCGCATCCGCTGGCAGCCCCCGGTCGAGATTGCCCTGGAGAAACATGAGAACGGCCCGTACGGCGGCTGATTCAGTTGCTTCGACACACTGGCGCAGGAGTCCTACGTACGCTTCGTGCTTCTCCGCCGCGCGAGTATCGGCAGGGTCGATTCCGAAGGTGTAGGCGGGTGTGTCTGCGAGCAGGATCGGTCGGATTCCGAAAGCGCGCTTCACAAACGGAACGAGGTGCTGCTTGCCTCGATCACGCGCCTCGCCCTCCGCAGCGGTTGACACGATTCCCAAGAAGCCGCCGTCTGCCGTCAAGTCCACAACCCACTTGACCGGCTTCTTGTCATACATGGGCGGCGGCATGTCGACGATTCTGTCAGCGTCAGCCTCCAACCTTTGCAGGAACATCGGCACCCCCCTTCGTATTGAAGCTGTAGTCCGGCACGTTGAGTACTCCACGCACGAGTTCGGCTTGGAAGAAATGAGGCTCGTGCGGCGGCTCAGCCTTGTACTCGATGTCGAGCAGCACCAGGCCCAGCGGTTCCGACAGGTCAATCGCCGATTCGCTGCCATCCACATTGCCGAAGTAGCCGACGAACTCGCGACATCCCAGGTACGGTTGATTGAAGCACTGTCCTTTGTTGACACGCCGCCTGAACTGGTCACGATACTTCGCCGCGTCCTCCCCAACGTGAGGCGCAACGATCACGTCAGCAGAGATCACATATGCGACATCTCGCAACCCGAGTGTGTGCCGTTGTGTTCGGGTCTCGCTGATGTCGAACCCTGCGCTCTGCGGACTCGCTCGCCTGTTGACCTCGTTGCGCACCGCCGAGAAGTGGCGAATCGGCTTGAGCACCGCAATGCTCGTCACGTGCCACTCGAACTCGGGCTTCCAGAAGATCGCCTCGAGCACGCCCCGAGCTGCAGATGGCGTCATCACCGGGTAGCTGACTCGTTCGGCCTTCATCTCCGGCCGCGTGAAGCACGCGCGTTCCCCCCATACCTTCACTTGAACTGGATTTCGATACACGGTCCTCCCCTCCAATGCGTGTCCCTACTGGATCAGATCGGCCGGATCTGGTCCGGCTCCGGTCAGTCCCTTGACCTCGTCGTACTCGCCAAACCAGCGATAGAGCGCCGAATCGGGAGCCACCTCGAAGACCAAGCCGCCGCGCATGGCCTTGTCGAAGTCCCGGCGCCGTAGTGCGACGCTGTGCCGCTGTATCTGTCGCCAGAGCCGTCGATCCACGTGTTGCAGAACCTCGATCTCGCCACAGATGCGCTCGACAGTCTCAAGGTCGTAGGAGACCAACACCGACACTGTATCCTCATCAATCATGCGAAACCGGTCCGCCACTTTCGGAAAGTCAAACGCGGCTCGGAGTTCCTGGATGTTCTTCGCGTCGGTGTTCAGGTCGCCGTACACGCACCGGAAGTAGTCCGGAAAGCTTGATGGGTCACCAAGATCCAATCCATCGCGGCCCAGCCACATGAGTGCATGGTCCACGGCGGTTCTGTAGGCCCCACGCGGTTGAGAACCTTCGTTCGGATTGAAGACGTGAACGTGTCCGAACTCGAGCGTGCCCTCTCGATTGCATCTCCCTGCAGCCTGGACAATGCGGTCGAGCGGACCGACTGCACGGTAGACAACCGGGAAGTCCAGATCCACGCCGGCCTCAACAACTTGGGTACTTACGACGCGACATGGAACACCGTCCTTCAGGCGCGCTCTGATCGCGTTCAAGACCTGCGTCCGATGCTCCGGGCAGAGTCGCGTGGACAAGTGCAGCGCGTCTGGGTCATCAAGTGCCTCAAGAAGCGAGATTGCGTCACTCTTAGTGTTCACAACGATCAGACATTGCGAGTGGTCGCGAACACAACACGCCACGTCGGCCCACTCCACCGGCTCCAAGTCGATGTGGTATTCCACGCGAGCAAGCCTCTCGAAATCGATGGCCGTAGTGGAGGTGATCTCCTGGATCGACGCGAACCCAGGCACCAAGTCAAGCGATTCCTGAAGGGCTGGCTGAGTTGCTGTACACAGCACGACACTGGCTCCATACCGCTCGACAAGTGCACGGAGAGCGTCAACCATCGGCTCAAGGTACCTGCCTGGAAGTGTTTGCACCTCGTCGAGCACGATCACACTGCGGGCCATCCGATGAACCTTGCGGCACTTGCCCGGCCGGTTGCCGAACAGACTCTCGAAGAACTGCACCGTGGTTGTCACGACGACCGGTGAGTCCCAGTTCTCCGAGGCGAGAACGCGCCACTGGTCGTCGGCTCCGTTCGCGCCGGACTCATCTATCGCACTGTGGTGTTCGAGTACTGCGTGTGCAGCGGGCAAAGCCGATCTGAACACATCGCACGTCTGCTCAATGATGCTCGTGTACGGGATTGCGCAAATCACGCGCTCTAGGCCGTTGGCCTGTGCGTGCCGGAGGGCAAACGCGAGAGAGGAGAGCGTCTTTCCTCCTCCAGTTGGCACTGTCAGACTGAAGACCCCTGGCGGCGCTTCTGCGGCGGCCAGACACTCCTCGTACACTCTGCGCCGAACACGATTGACTTCCGTGTCCGGGGCACGTTGCATCAGTGCATCCTGAGACCGCGTCAGGAGCTGAATCAGCTCCTTGAGCCTCACGACATCATGACGATCTGCGGAGACGGCGGGCTTGAAGTGGGATTCCGTATCCAACGAATCGGCGTCGACAAGACACGAGTACGTCAGCCGTAGCGCCAGCTCAGCTTCGAGTCTCGATGTCAGCCCGCCTAGCTCGAGTCTCGCAGCCTCAGCAGTAGTCAAATCAGGCCTTCGCACGGAGTAGTCCTGTGATTCACCGGGCACGCCGCCCTGTTCAAACGCTCTGAGTGTCGCCTTGGCCTCGGCCGCGCTTGGCAGACCACCGTGATGCCCCAGAATCAGAAGGGCGAGTAGGTCAGCCTCTCCCGCCGCCTTCACGGCACCCGCGATCTTGTGATTCACACTCCCTCTCCGATGAGGGTGTCCTTCATGCGCATCTCGCAGGTACCCCTGGAACTCCGGAGACGCCTTGCCGAGATCATGCAGCTCACCAAGCAGGCGTGCGACGGCTCCAAGCCCCAACGGCTCGGCGAAGTCCCCGGCAATTCGACCGACCGCTTCGAGGTGGTCGTCAAGCAGGTGCCACCGTTCACTGCCCTCGGCTGGCGTGTGCGCGTAGAGCTCCTCGGCCATGTCGCTCGCCCTCCTCATCCCCGCGAGACCAGGCTAGCATGACCCTCTGACACGAACGAGGAGCCCAGGTTCGGGCTCCTCGTGTACCCGTGCTGGCACGCCCGGAGGGATTCGAACCCCCGACCTAGAGATTAGAAGTCTCCCGCTCTATCCAGCTGAGCTACGGGCGCGTATGTGACCGTCTACGTGACGGCGTCTTGTCATGGAGCGGCGGACGGGACTCGAACCCGCAACAATCAGCTTGGAAGGCTGAGGCTCTACCAATTGAACTACCGCCGCATATCTGGTCGGGCCGGCCGGATTCGAACCGGCGGCCCCCTGCTCCCAAAGCAGGTGCGCTACCAAGCTGCGCCACGGCCCGACCTGCCCCAGATGGACGCCCTCGCGGGCCGTCCGCCCGAGGGCACCGCCAAGTATAGGGAGGTCAGTGCCTTCGGGCAAATGGACGCCCTACGCAGTCTCCTCGGCACCTCGGGTCGTGGCGGCCTCAAGGGCGGCCACGAACGCTCTGAGCGCGGCACCACGGTGACTGATCGCATTCTTCTCGCTCATCTCAAGCTCAGCCATCGTTCGACCCGGAGCGGCGTCCGGCAGGAACAGAGGGTCGTAGCCGAATCCCAGGTCGCCCCGCGGAGCTTCCGCGACGCGCCCTTCGCACGCCCCTGATGCCAACACCGGCTCGCCATCGCCATCGACGAAGGCGATCACGCTGCGGAACCGGGCGGTGCGGTCCTTGGCAGGTATGCCGAAGAGTGCGGTCAGGAGTCGCTCGTTGTTCAGCGCGTCGGTCGCGCATTCACCCGCGTAGCGGGACGAGTGCACGCCGGGCGCCCCGTCGAGCGCGTCGACCTCGAGGCCGCTGTCGTCGGCCAGTGTCGGCATGCCAAAGAGATCGTGCGCCGCATGCGCCTTGATGAGCGCGTTCTCTTCGAAGGTCTCCCCTGTCTCGGGAGGCGACTCCCAGCCGCAGAGATTGGAGGCCGCCACGAAGCTCCACCCCGTATATGCAAGGGCCGCGGCGATCTCTTCCACCTTGTGGCGGTTGCTCGTTGCGACAACGACGCGCTTGACGGTCGTATCAGAGTTCGAAGACATCGCCGTCCTCCACCGAGATCGCGCGTTGCATGCCGACGAGGCGTTCGATGCCGGCACCGGCAAGGTCTAGCATCTCGACCAGGCGTCCCCTATCGAACGGCGTCTTCTCGCCGGTGCCCTGGACCTCTATGTATCGACCGGAGCCGTCCATGACAACGTTCATGTCGACCTCGGCCACGCTGTCCTCGGCATAGTCGAGATCGAGCAGCAGCTCCCCGTCAACGAGGCCGACCGAAGTCGCAGCGACGAACTCCATGAGCGGGATCTCGCTGATCTTGCCCGCGCTGCGCCAGGTCGAGAAGGCGTCGTAGAGCGCGATGTAGGCGCCTGTGATCGCAGCGGTGCGGGTTCCTCCATCTGCCTGGATAACGTCGCAGTCCACGTTGACGGTGCACTCCCCGCCCATCCCAGCCATGTCCACAACGGACCGAAGCGACCGCCCGATAAGGCGCTGGATCTCGTGCGTACGCCCACGCGGTCCTCCGGTGGTCGCCTCTCGGCGGGAGCGTGTGTGCGTGGACGCTGGAAGGAGTGCGTACTCCGCGGTCACCCATCCAAGTCCACTGCCCCGTCGCCAGCCAGCGACGCCCTCGCTCACGCTGGCGGCGCAGAGGACCCGGGTGTCGCCGAGTTCGAACATGCAACTGCCGTGAGCGTGTCTCAGGTAGCGCCGCGTGACCTTGACGGGACGAAGCTCTCCTGCGTCACGCGAGTCTGTGCGCTGCATGTGCGTCCTCTCCTACTGGCGGCCCGAGCCGCCGATCTGATGGGTTTCGAACTCCCGGGCGACCGAGATGGGACCGTCGAAGATCGCTGCCGCTTCGCGAAGCAACGTGTCCCGGCCGCTGGTCGGCCACAGGTGGGTGAGCACGAGCCGTTTCGCGCCGGCGTCACGGGCGAGACCGGCCGCCTGCGCTGCGGTCATGTGCGCCGCCATTCCCGAGTACTTCTGCGGCAGGGTGCATTCCGCCAGCAACAGGTCGCATCCGCGTGCAGCCTCCAGGACGGCCTCGCCAGGCGCAGTGTCGGACGTGTAGCACAGCCTAGTGCCATCTGCCTCGACCACGAGCGCGAAGGTGGGATCCATGTGATCCACGGGATATGGCGTCACGCTCAGTCCGCCAAGGAGAACGCTCTCCTTGGCAGCAAGCTCGTGCACATCGAAGGCCTGCACGAGTTCCTCTCTGGCGTGATCGGTCAGCACGGCGCCCATGCGCCCGAACAGGCCGCACGGCACGTAGAGAGTGCACGGCGCGGCGGGGCCCTCCGGAGCGAAACGCAGTAGAGCCTGCAGCGCGTAGATGTCCGCGAAGTGATCGATGTGTCCGTGCGACACGAACACCGCCTCGAGCCCCAGAGGATCCGTGACCATTGCAAGGTTGGCCAGCGCCCCATGCCCGCAGTCGAGCAGGACGCGCACGTCGCCGACCTCGACGAGGTAGCCAGCCGTGGCCTGTCCGGCACCGGCGTACGAAGCCGAGGAGCCGAGGACCGTCAGTCGCATGCGGCCTCCAGGGTCGCGGGGTCTGCGAGCAGAGCGAGCAGACTCGCGGCCGGAAGCGCCGCGAGATCGCGGAGGTCGACGCGATCGGCCTGCGCGATGCGCGAGCGCAGGACGCGAGAGCCGAAGCGGGCGAATTCGGTCGCATCGCCGGTCGTGGCGAACGAGTGCGTACCGGCGCGACCCTCCTTGGCGAGCTGACCGCGCGACGTGAGCGTCTCGACAACCTCGCGCGCAGTCTCCTCGGCCGAGGAGATCAGCTTCACCCGCGGGCCCACGACCTGCTGGATCGCGGTCGAGAGCAGCGGAAAGTGTGTGCAGCCAAGGACGAGCGTGTCGATGCCCGAACGCTTGAGCGGGTCCAAGTAGTCGCGGGCAAGCTCGTGGAAGGACGGGCGGATGTAGACATCGGCGGATTCTGCGAGCCAGTCTTCGAGTGGGCCGGGGCCCATCCGCAGACCTGCCTCGACGACGTCGACGAACTTGGGCGTCGGGACGGAGAAGACCGTGACGCCGGCATCGATAGCACGAACCGCGCGACTGTAGGCGCCCGACTCGATCGTGCCGACCGTGCCGATGACGCCCACGCTGCGATTGGCGGTCGTGCGTACCGCCGCGCGAGCGCCGGGTTCAACGACGCCTATGACCGGCACGTCGAACGCCGTCTGCGCCAGAGCAAGACCGCCCGCGGTCGCCGTGTTGCAGGCGATCACCATGAGCTTGACAGGCCTCTCCGACAACCACGAGCCGATCTCCAGCACGAACCGGCGGACTTCGTCGAGGTCGCGGGGACCGTACGGGCAGCGCGCGGTGTCGCCCAAGTAGACGATGTCCTCGGCGGGTAGGGCGCTGGCCACCTCGCGCATGACGGTGAGTCCGCCGAGGCCGGAGTCGAATATGCCGATCGGAAGCGATTCCATGTGACGCAGTATACCCGTGGAACCGGGGACGGCTACGACCTCCCCCGCCGCGTATACTCTTCGACATGTCGAGAACGTTGGTGCTGTGCATAGGCAACAAGGCGCGGGGTGACGACGGTGTCGCGCGGCGCGTGGCGGAGCTACTCGAGGGGTGCTTCGGCGCCGAAGTGACGCTCGTGTCCCAGCCGCAGCTCGATGTCGTGCTTGCCGAGGACGTTGCCGCCGCTGACGAAGTCATCTTCATAGATGCAGAGCGTCGAGCCGCTCCCCTGGTCGCGGTGACCGACGTCGTCCCTGACGCCTCCGGGTCGAACGCTCACGCCCTCGACCCGTCCGGACTGCTGGCCCTGTCGCAAGCGCTCTACGCGTGCGCTGCAGCTGCCAGGCTCGTCAGCGTGGCCGCTCCTGAGATGGGCCATGCCGAGGGACTGTCCGCAATAGCAGAGGCTGCCTCGCACGAGGCAGCCTCCGAGGTCTTGCGCATGATCGGAGCACAACCCTAGTCGCCGATGACCTTCTTCCACTGCTCCAGCGTGTCGTGGGCACCCGCAGCGCCCCACATGTCCACGACGCGGCGATCCGTACAGATGGCCGAGCACAGCCCGACATAGTGTTCGCGCTCCATACCCACCATGGGCGCGTTTGCCGAGTTCGAGGCTGACGCGAGAATCAGCATCGCCACCGCCTTGCCGAAAGACGACTCGAGGCGCGTGCGCACGTGCCGGTCGAAGGCGTCCTGATACTCGCTCACTAGACCGACCCCCTCGATGCGAGGATCGTCCCGTCGGGACCGATCAGGTCCACCGCAAGCGGCATGCGCCCAATCTCGTGAGTCGCGCACGACAGGCACGGATCGTGTGCGCGAATGCCTAGCTCCATCTTCCGCACGGTCAAATCGTCGAGGGCTTCGTCGCGCGAAACGCCCTTGACCGCCTGGAAGACAGCGTCGTCGAGTGAGGCCGTGTTGTGCGTCGTTGCGACGATCAGGTTCGCTTTGGTGACGTGACCGACATCGTCCGCTTCGTAGTGATGGATCAAAGTGCCCCGAGGCGCCTCGATCGCGGACATCCCGACGCCCTTGCCACGCTCTACCTTGACGCGCACAACGTCCGACGTGATCTCGTCATCGGAAAGCAGCTGCTCGAGACGCTCATAGGCCGCGACGAGCTCGATCATGCGTGCCCAGTGGTACGCGAGCACTGCGTGAGCCGGTCGCGCAAGCTGAGAGCGGAACGCGGTAAGGAGCTCCGTGCTGTGGGGGCCGGGCATGCTTTCTGCCATGTTGATGCGTGCAAGCGGACCCACACGATAGGTACCGTTCTCGGGGCCCTTCATGGAGAGGTAGGTCGACTTCGCGTAGCTGTACGGGAGCGCGCGCTCAGAGACGTGGTCCGCATAGAACTCCGGATCGAAGCGCTCGGTCATGCGCCCCTCAGGGGTCATCACCGAGACCGTACCGTCATAGAGCTCGAAAGCATCTCCCTCCCCGAGAAGCGACATCATATGCACGGGGTCGGAAGCGTACGCCGGATTCTCTGCGAGCAGCCTTTCTGTCGACTCATGCGCGATTTCGGCGGCGAACAGCGCGTCGTCCATCCCCTCGCGCACCATCGCGAGCATCTCGTCCCGTTGCTCTACCGTGATTCCCTTGCTCATGCCACCGGGGATCGCCGTGACGGGATGGCTCGCGCGTCCCCCGATGGTCCTCACGATGTGCTGCCCGGTCTTGCGCAGCCCGATGGCTTTCAGCGCCAGGTCGGGACGGGCCGAGATGACGCCGAGGATATCCCTGCTTCCCGACCCGTCACCGGTGAGGAAATCCGGCCCTGCCAGGAAGAAGAAGTGGAGTGCGTGGTCCTGGCTAAGCCCGCCCAGGTGTACCGCCTCGCGAAGCAACCGGGCAGCCCGCGGGATCTCGACGCGGTACATCGCGTCGACGGCCTTGACCGCCGCAAGGTGATGGCTGACCGGGCACACGCCACAGATGCGGCTGGTTATCAGCGGGGTCTCCCACACCATGCGACCGAGCAGCATCTTCTCGAAGCCGCGGAACTCCGTGATCTCAAAGTGCGCACCCACGACTGAGCCGCTGTCACCAACGAATAGCGAAACACGCCCGTGACCCTCGATCCGCTTGACGGCGGGCAGTCGGATAGTCTCAGTCATCCGAATCACCCCCATCTTGGTCGTAGACGGCAGGGAAGACAGAGATCGGCAGGGTGTACCGGTATCCCGTCCCAATCAGATCATCGAGGTACATGATCGCGCCCGGTGGCAGCAACGCTGCCAGGGCATCGATCATCTTGGCACCTTGCTCCAACTCCACTCGGCTGGGCCCCTGACAGCCCCGACACGGGACGTTGGCCGTGATGCACCTGGCGCCGCAACCCTCTCTCGTCATGGGTCCCATGCAGATGACGCCCTGTTCCAGGAAGCAGAGCGTCGGGTTGATCTCGTCAAGTTCCATAAGGCTGTAGACCGTATCTGAGACGAACTCCGCCGAGTGATGCAGTAAGGCCACCTTCTCCCGGGTGCATTCGTCGCACATGTTGCGGCGAGGCATCTCGAACAGCTCCCCCGCGATCGCGGCCCCAAGCGCCGCGAGAATGGTCTCTGTCTTGGGAGCGCAGCCCGGAACCGAGATATCCACTTCCACGTAGTCGGACAGAGGGTGCACGCGAGATGTCAGTTTCGGAAGCTCCTCGGAAGGCTGATCCTCGCCAAAGACGCTCTCGAGCACGTCGGATGACGAATACAGATTGCGCAGCCCACCTATTCCGCCAAGTGCGGCGCACGACCCCACCGCCACGAGGGTACCGGCCTTCTCGCGGGCTTCTCGCAGCGCGACCTCGTCATGCTCCGTCGTCACCGCGCCTTCAACGATCACGACTTCGCATTCCTGCATCTCACCGGTGTCGGTCAAGGGCGAATACACGATGTCGACCAAATCGAGGAGATCGACAAGTCCCTCGTGGGCATCGAGCAGGGACACATAGCACCCTTCGCATCCGCCAAGGATGACGTGCGCCAAACGTGGCTTGCTCACTGGGGACCCCCTTTCCCGTTCGTCAGTGTCGAAACCGTGTGGTAGACCTCGTTGACCTGCTCTACGAAGCGACCACCCTCGAACGGAGATATGTCGATGATCCGCAGCCGCGAGTCGTCCATTCCACGCGATCGCAGGACCACTCGCAACAAGTTGATGCGCCGGTCCATGTCGAGGTTGCCGATGAGGTTGTGGCAGCGCCCCTCGCGGCACCTGAACACGGCAACCGCATCGAAGCCGACCTTGAAGGCCTCAAGAACATAGAGCGTGTCGAGTCTGCCGCCACAAGGAATGCGGATCGGCATGAAGGTGGCCGGGTAGCTCTCGCCCGTTTCGGTGACGTGCTTCGCCGCTTCATCGGCCGCGGGATATCCGCATCCCCCGCATAGGAAGCCAAGGACCTGGTCCCCGGAGGCATCGGACTCGGAAAGCGCCCTTACAGCAGCAATCAGGTAGTCGTGGGGGGAGTTGACGATGTCGCGCGCACCGACCGGACATGACACGACGCACTTGCCGCATCCCCGACAACGGCGCACGTCGACATGGGAGAAGCCGTCCTCTCCGATGCTGCATGCGCCAAACGCGCACGTCCGAACACATGACGCACATCCGCCGCACAGTGTTTCGTCCACCGCGGACACGTCGTGACAGTGAACGATCCGAGGCTGCGAGAGCCGCAGCACGAGCGCCATGGCCGCCGAATCGGCGGCAGCGACCTTGTCGCGTTCCAGATTGCCTTCTCTACGAATCGGAACCACCATGATTCCGGCGTCAACGGTTTCGGCCGGGTGTGTGGTTGGGTTGAGAGACCGCGCGTTGCCGTCCTCGTCGATATCGACCTTGAAGTGCTGGCGCAGTTCGGCGATCCAGTCGGGACTGTCCGGCCGGGCGAGCAACAGCCCTCCAACGTTGTAGTCGACCTGGTCACCGTCGATGCCGAGCGTGATGCGATAGTCGCCCAGCCACCCTTCGCCGTCGACCATTCGTGCATTGTCGACGAACTCGGCCGATGCGTGCCCCAGCACGTACGACGCGGTGGCCCTCATCGCGGGGGTCGCGCACGCACGTTTCGACCCCTCCTGGCGGTCCGCAAGCACCACGCCATACCCCAGCTGGAGGAGTCGCTGCGCTGCGACCAGCGCTTCGGCCGTCACCCCGAGGATCATCACGTTGCGCCGCGGTTCGATGGATGTCCCTTCCACCGCCTGGGCCATCGTCGCTCGCATCACCGCGACCTCGATGAGGGCCTTCGCCTTGGCGGTGGCCCCAGCTGGGTCATCGGGATGAGCGAGTGCGACCTGTTCTAGAAGGTTCGCAACGACGATCTTGTTGGGATTGAGGCCCGCGGCCACGAGACGGTCCCTCAGATACTGCCAGGAAAGGCTCCTCGTGTAGTGCTCGAGGGAATGGCCCGCAAGCACGATCGAGTCGAGTCCGGCGTTCCCGATATCTCGCTCGATTCTTGACTGCGTATCGGGATCGAACAGGTCGTCGACGATGCGGACGATCGCTGCTTCCTCCCGAACGCGTGACAGCGCCTGTTCCAGGTCGACCACAGAGTCAACTGCGCCGTTACAACGACAGGCATACAGGCCTAATGGCACGAAACCTCACCCCTTACGCGCGATTCTCATCGCAGCTGCGGAATCGCCTATCGGTACCGGCCGACAGTGAAAGGCAGATCCGGCGTACATGAAGAGCATCGTTCGATGTGACAGAAACCTAAAGCGAAAACCCAGCCAACGGCCCGTGTGAGCGGTGCGAACGGCGAAACACGGGTGATGGCAAACCCAATCACGCGCCAAGTGTGACTACGGTCACGTCATCTGGCGCGCGTCTCAAGATCGGACATGACCCGTTCGGCTATCTCCTGGAGCGGCAGGACTGTCCCCGCAGCAGCAGCCTCGACCGCAGCCCTGGGCATTCCGTACACGGTGCACGTCGACTCGTCTTGCGCGATCGTGGCAGCCCCCGCATCGCGCATCGCCCTCAGGCCCATTGCCCCGTCGGCTCCCATGCCAGTGAGGATGACGCCAACCCCGCGGCTACCATATGCACTGGCAACCGACGCGAACAGCGTGTCTGCCGAAGGAACATACAGCTGACCTGTCCCGGGACGGGCGAAGCGCATCGTCCCCTTGTCCATGACCAGGTTCAACCCGGTCGGAGCCAGGTAGGCCACTCCCGGCGAGGCCGCCAGGCCATTCTGTGCAGCTTCGACCTGCAGCTTCGTCCCAGTGTTGAGCCAGCTGACCAGGCCGGGGATGAAGCCCTCGGCAATATGTTGGGCGATCACTATCGGGACGGGCAGCTCGGCGGGAAGAGGGGCAAGGACGGCTAGCAGAGCGGTCGGTCCCCCGGTCGAGGAGCCGATCGCTACGATCGACCGCGTCGATACCGGCTCCGTGATACGAATCGTCGGAGGTATGGATGCACGGTCTCCTCGGCGGCCTCGTATGTGCGTGATGACCGTGACGCCCGCCAGCACCTTCACCTTCCGGATGACCTCTCGGCCGATCTTCTCAAGCTCGGCCCAATCGCGAGGCTCTGGCTTCTTGATTACCTCGAGCGCCCCCATCTTGAGCGCGTCGAAAGCGCGACCCATTCCCTCGCCGTGCACCGACGACGAAACGACAAGGATCGGGGTGGGGTGGTAGGCCATGATCTCTTCGGTAGCCTCGAGCCCGTCCATCCGGGGCATGTGGATGTCCATGGTGATGAGATCCGGCCGGAGTCGCGGCACGGCTTCGACAGCTTCGCGCCCGTCGCGAGCCGTCCCGACGACCTCGATGTCCGCGTCCGTCGCGAGGATCTGCGCGAGCATCTCGCGCGCGACGAGTGAGTCATCGACGATGAGGACGCGGATCTTCTGAGACGCGTTCACGTGCGGCAACGCTCCGTCCCGGTCATCGGATGAGTCTCTCGACTGTGTCGAGCAGCGTATCCTGGTTGAAGACCGACTTCGTGATGTAGGCGTCGGCGCCGGCCTGAATGCCCTCGGCCTTCTCCTCGTCTCGCTCCAGCGACGTCACGATGACGACCGGAATGTCCGTGAGGCTCGGGTCGCCCTTGATGGCACGGGTCAACTCGAACCCGGTCATGTTCGGCATCTGGACGTCCGACACCACGGCGTCGACCACGAGCCCTTCCTTGAGCTTCGCCAGCCCTTGTGCACCATCCATCGCAACCTCAACGTCGTAGCCGGCGGCTTCGAAAATGGATCGCTCCAGCTCACGAGTCGTGAACGAGTCCTCGCAGATAAGGATCCGCCTCGGCCTTGCGGCTTCATCGGCGGCCTTGGTGCCCACGCGGCGCGTGGTCCTGCGACGGGCGCTGGCCATCAGATCGGGGACGTTGAGGATCGGCACTACTTCACCCGCGCCGAGAATCGTCACTCCCGCCACGTTGTCGACCTTCCTGAGGTGCGAGCCGAGCGACTTGATAACGATCTGTTGTTCGCCAACGAGGGCATCGACTATGAAGCCCATTCGGTGGCCGGAGAACCCGATCGTGGCGATGGGGATCTTGCCGTCTCCGTGGCCCGTGTGAGTCACGCCGAGGATGTCGCCGAGCGGCATGAGCGGAATCGTTCGACGCTGACGCCGGATAACCTCCCGGCCTTCGACCTTGATGATCTCGTCAGGAGTGATGCGAGTCGTTTCCTCTACCGAAGCCGTGGGCAACGCGAACAGTTGATTCCCGACGCGCAGCATGAGTGCGCGGATGATGGCCAAGGTAAGCGGAATCGTTAGCCTGAAAGTCGTGCCTTCGCCGAGTATGCTCACCACATCGAGAGAGCCCTTGAGCTTCTCGACGATGAACTCGCGAACGACATCCATCCCAACGCCGCGACCGGAGATCTCAGTGATTATGGCGCTGGTGGAGAATCCCTTCTCGAAGATGAGGTACTGGGCCTCACGGTCCGACATCGACGAGGCCTCTGCTTCCGAGATGTAGCCCTTTCGCACCGCCGAAGTACGGACCTTGTCCGGGTCGATGCCCGTACCGTCATCGGCGATCTCGATGACGATGTGATCGCCTTCCTGGCGCGCGGACATCCTGATGGTGCCCTTCGCCGGCTTGCCAAGACGCACGCGCTCCTCGGCGGGCTCGATCCCATGGTCCACAGCATTGCGCATGATGTGGACCAGCGGATCATTGATCTCCTCGAGGACCTTCTTGTCGAGTTCGGTGTCGGCTCCCTCGAGAATCAGCTCGACGTCCTTCTTGAAGGAGCGGGCGAGGTCGCGCATTGCGCGCGGGAAGGTCGAGAACACGGTGGAGACGGGCAACATGCGCAGGCGCATGGCCTGCTCCTGGAGGTCATTCACCACGACCGAGGCTCGGGACACGTCCTCGGCCCAGCCCTTGGCCGTCACAGCCAGGGCCCGGCGTCGATCGGACAGAAGCCGATCGAGATCGCTGACCTCATCCATGACTTGACTCAGAAGCGCCTCGTCGTCGATGTGCATCGAAGTCAGAGCCGACTTGAGGCGCAACCACGATTGCCAGATCTCCGAGAACTCCATCGTCGATTGCCGGACTTCGAACGCGTGCTGTTCGGCCTTGATCTGAGAGATGACCACTTCCGAAACCAGATTGAGAAGGCCGTCGATCTGACCCGTTCGGATGCGAATAGTCTGCTGAACCTTCGCTGTCAGCTTGGCCTCCGCCTGGGCTGACATGGACCCAGCAGTCGCACCGTTCGCTCGGGGCGTCAGGTGGTCGCCGTCTGCTGGCGGCCCATCGCTGGCCGGGTGCACGCCCGCGTCGTCGGCCGAGCCGGAATTCGCCAGCTGGGCTTCGATCTCGGCCTCCTCTGCGCTCTCTTCCTCGGCCGAAACCGCGCTCAATCGCGCCTGAAGAGCCGCAAGGTCGATCGCGATCTCGATGTCCTTGCCGGCGTTCTCGGAGAGATACACGATCGCGTCCAGCGCCTCGAAGAAGTGATCGCTGAGCTCGGGAGTATAGGCCATGCCGCCGTCGCGGATGCGCACCATGATGTCCTCGAGCCGATGTGCGATGTCGGAGATCTCGATGAGCCCGACCATGCGCGAACTGCCCTTGAGCGTGTGGGCATCACGCAACATCTGGTCGATGAGATTGCGATTGTCATGCGAGCTCTCGAGCTCGATCACGCTCTCATTGAGCCGCTGAAGAAGCTCCTGGGCCTCTTCCTGGAACTTCGCGATGAACACGCTGCGGTCGAACTCGACCATGCTGCAACCTTCCTGTTCCAAGCTCGGGCGCTAGTCGACGATCTGGAACGCCGCCCCCACCTGGCTCGATTCCTTTGCGATGGCTGAAAGCTGCTCCGCCGAGCTCGCAACCTGGCGACCGCCGGCGGCGGTCTGTTGCGCCACCGCGGCAACCTCCCTCATGGCCTTGACCACCTGGTCCGTCGCACTCTTCTGCTGCTGGGTGGCACCCGATATCTCCTTGGCTGCCACTGTAGTCTGCTCGATCATCTCGAGGATCTGGTCAAGCGATTCCCCGGTGACGTGCGCCAAGTCGACGCCGGCCTGGACCTGATTGAGCTCCTGCTCCGTGGCGATGACGAGATCGTTCGCCGCACTCTGAATCTCGGTCATGATCGTCGATATCTCACTGGTCGAGTCCACAACCGACTCGGCGAGCTTGCGAATCTCGATGGCGACGACCGAGAAGCCTTTGCCCGCCTCGCCGGCGCGCGCTGCTTCGATCGCCGCATTGAGCGCCAGGATCTTCGTCTGGTTGGCGATCGAGTTGATGATCTCAAGCACCTGACCGATCTGCTGACTGCGCTCGCCCAGCGACAGGATCTTGTTCGCCGAGGATTGGCTCCGGACCTTGATCTGCTCCATCGAGGTCAGAGTGTTGAACACGGCCTGCTGCCCGGATTCCGCGCTTCCGAGGGACGCCTCCGCCATGTTCACGACCTGGTTGGCGTTCTCGGCGATCTGCCGATACGTGGCCGCGAGCTCCTCCATCGTGGCCGTCGTCTCGCTGATCGAAGCCGCCTGTTCGGCCGCGCCGGAAGCCTGCTGCTCCGTCGCGGACAGGATCTCGTTCGACGACTGCGCGAGTCGCCTCGACGACTCCTGCGTCTGCCTGATCAGGTACACGATCAAGTCGAGCATCTGATTGTACGAGCGCGCGAGCACGCCGAACTCGTCCTCGCTGTCCACCTCGACCTTGCGACCGATCTCACCCTGGCATGCGGCCCGGACACTCTCCACGACGTGGTCGAGCGGTCTCATGTAGCGCGCCCCGATGACCAGGAACAGGGCGATCCAGGCCACGCCGAGACCGACCACCGACGCCCCCACAATGATGAGATCGCCACCTAGCTGGCCCCGATCGGCAAGCGCGTCTTTGAACACGAGCCATGCAACGACCCACTGCACAACGTTGAGGCCGAGAACGAGCCCGACGTTCACCAGGGAGTATTTATACAGGAACTTGCTGCGGAACTTATGTATCCACCCTTGGAACATTTCGTCCTCCCTAGACGTCAATCACTCGCACCGATGGGCGCAAGGATGCGCTCCACGTTCATGAGTCCTACCAGCCGCTCCCCGAGATGGAGAGAGCCGGCGATGAACTCCGCATGTTGCCTGTCGATTATCGATAGCGGAGGCTCAACGCTGCCTGCGGGCACATCCGCGATATCGCCGATCTCGTCAACGACGATCGATGTCGCGCACTCATCGTTCTGGATCACGATCGCCGGCGGAACCGCTTCGCCTTTCGAGACCTGTCCGAGCCCCATCATTCTCGCGAGATCGGTCACAGAGACTATCTCTCCGCGAATGCTTACGACGCCGAGGATGAAGTCTGGAACACCCGGCATGGGGGTTATCGAGTACTCGTGGTAGATCTCCCTCACATCATCGACGCGGACCGCGTACCACTCCTCGCCAAGGCGAAACAGCAACACCCCCATCGAACCGATCGTCTCCTCCGATAGCGCCTCGAGCGCCAGAGACTCCGCGCGCTGCTGCAAGATCTCGTTGGCCCTGGCAACCAGGGACCTATCGAGCGCGTTCTGTGTCGCTTCCTCGCCCATGAGTCTCCTCAGTCCGGCAGGCCGGTATCGAGCGCGACGATGCGGGCGATGTCGAGCAGGTACACAAGATCACCTGCGATCTGACACACGCCGAGCATGCGATCGGCCAGCGAATGCATGGGTGATACGGGCTGCAGGCAACCGTCCGGCACCTGTATGACATCATCGACACTGTCGACGATGAGCGCGACAAGGCCGTCATCAGTGCGAGCGATGACCATCGGGGTCTCCAGCGTGTACCCCTCCCGCGGCATGCCAATGAGTGCACGCATGTCGACAGCGGGAATCACGACCCCGCGCAGGTTGACCATCCCGACGACGGGCCCGCCTTGCGAGGGAACCTCAGAAAACGCGACTATCTGCTGGATCTCCTGGACTACCTCCATCGGCAGAGCATAGCGCTGGCCCGCCAGGTGGAACGCCACGATGCGTTCGATGCCCGGACCGCCTGGTGCCGTCACTACTACCGGAAGGGCCTCCGCAGCAAGTGACTCGTCGGTATGCGGGTCTTCGGAGGTCGCGGCCTCGACGGGCGCGTCGTCGGCCGAAACGTCCCGCTCGACCGGCTCGTCAGTATCTGTGGCTGCGGAACGTTTCTTCGTCTTCGCCTTCTGGGCTTGGGTGTCCTTCTTGCGGCTGGGTGTCATGTAGCGACCGTTCTCATTCAGCAAACCGCAGCACGCGGTTCAGCTCTTCTGGGCTGACCAGGCCTTCCTGGACTCTCGCCAGACCCGACGCCACCATCGGCCGCATCCCGGCCGACCGGGCAGCTGCCGCAATCTCCTCGGCAGAGGTGTTGCGTGCGATTCTTGCGCGCACCGGTTCGGTGAACGGCAGAACCTCGAAGATGCCCGTGGCTCCTTGGAAACCTGACTTGCGACAGTTGGGACAGCCGGTCCCACTGCGGATCATCATGCCGGAAGGCGCCCCGGGGATCGTGTCCGCAAGAGCACTCCGGCTCTCCTGAGAGCAGTTCGGGCAGTTGAGGCGGACCAGCCTTTGGCCAACGCCCAGCGTGAGGGCCGCCGCAAGGCTAACGGGCTCGGCGCCGAGATCGAGCATCCGGCGCACACCCGAGACGATGTCGCCGCCCGAGAACGTCGCGATGACGAGTTTGCCCATGCCCGCTGCTTCAACGGCCAGGTGAACGTCTTCGACCGACTGGATGGGGTCGATCGCCATCACGTCCGTGTCCTGACGCATGCCGGCAGCGAAGTATGACGCCGCACTCACCGGCGAACCGGGGTTCACCAGCACCTGCGCGACGGCCGGAATCTCATGGTCGATCGAGCGCTCGACCGAGTACACCGTCTTGCCTGCGCGAGCAGCGTGCGAGAGCAGTGCATAGTAGGTGGCGCTTCGCCCACCCGCCACAGGGCCGCACACGAGTAGGATGCCGCGACCCCGCTCCACCATCGCGTAGAGTGCCCGCGTCTCCGCCTCGTTCATGCCAAGGGAGCCAAGTTCACGAGGCTCGGAAGTCCCGGCCGAAAGGGATATCACCATACGCTGACCGGCCACGGTGGGAACCGATGACACTGTGAGCACAAGATCCTTGTCCGCAATGTGGGTCTTGAGTCGACCGAGAGTCGGCAACGACGCAGGGACCGCTCCCAGGCGCACGAAGTTCTTGATCCCCTCGATGAGCGCCGCCTGTAGCGAGAGCGGCGCGCTTGCGACCTTCTCGAGACGGCCGGCGACTCTGAAGACGAGGAAGAAGTCGTCCTTGTACGGCAGGATATGCACGCGCTTCGCGCCGCGCTTCACGGCGTGCTCGAGAATCTCGGTCACAAGCACCGAGGTCTTCTTCGCATCCGCGACGGCCAGGACATCCAGGTCGATGGCAGGAGGTCCGGCTGGCGCGTCGGTCTCCACGACTTGTTCGATGGTCTCTGCAACCGCCAGCGACGCGGCCTCCGCCTCGGCGACACCGGTATCGGAGATTGGCTCGGCGACAACCAGCACCTCGTCATGCTGCTCTGCGGCAGGCGCTTCGAAGAAGTCGGCGATATCGATATCAGCCTCTTCCTCCAACACCTCCTCGGGCGTCGGGAGCGGCTCGACCTCGGCAGCTGCGGGTGGCACGTCGGTCATGTCACCGTAGTAGTCCACGATCGCTCCCCGAACGGATGCCGAGTCGGCGAGAACGGCTTCTATCTCGTAGCCCAACTGCGTCCCGAGGTCATCGAGCTTGAACACGTCGAGCGAGTCACCGATGGCGACCGTGAGCATCCCTTCGATCTCGAACAACGGAAGGATGTTGTGTTCGCGGGCGACCGCGACCGGCACGAGGTTCAACGCCTCTTCGTCCGGTGCGTAGCTGGATAGGTCGACTGCAGGCATACCAAGCTCGTCTTCGAGGACATTCGTAAGATCGCCTGCGGTGATCATCCCACGCTCGAGCAGCACGTCGCCCGGGGTCTTGCCACCCGAAGTAGCAGCTTCCGCAATCGCCGAGAGCTGCTCGACGGTCACTAGTCCGGCGCCCACGAGCGCATCGAGAACGCGGTTGGTGATGGTCTCTGCCATCTTGGCGCCCCCTAGCCCTGCGTCTTCTGGAGTTCCTCGGCGACCGCCGCCAAGAGCGTCTCGGGCTCGATCGGCTTTGTCAGGTACTGGTTGGCACCAGTCCTGATACCCGTCGCCATCGCCTGCTCCTCGGTCTTGGCCGTAAGCATGATGATCGGAATGCTCTTGTACTTCTGGTCGAACTTGAGGAGCCGGCAGACGCGATACCCGTCAAGTTTGGGCAGCATCACGTCCAGGAGTATCAAATCCGGCATCTCGGCCCGGGCAGTCTCAAGTGCCTCCGCGCCGTCGGCCGCAGTGATGACCTCGTAGCCGCCGGACACAAGAATCGCCTTGATCATCTCAAGGATAGTCGGACTGTCATCGACCGCGAGTATGCGCGCGTTCGCCATACCAGACTCCCCTCTGCGTGCACACATCCGTACCTGTGGTTATCGCCCGATTCGCGGGCAGTCTTTAGGTGTTGTCAGCCCTCTTCCGACACTCTAGCAGACTCCGCTCACAGGTCTTCGCAAGCAGGTCCGGCTTGAAGCCTCCAAGGAACACGGTCCACTCCCCGGCCGGGCTCTTGTAGAGCGCCCGTAGAGCGTTCTCATACGAGCGGCATGCGTCTTCGATCTGTCCCGCCGCACGGTACAGATTGCCGAGGTTCAGGTGTGCGAGCACGAAGTCAGGATCGGAGTACACCGTCCGTTTGAGCTCTGCAATAGCCCGTTCCGGCTCCTCCTGACGCATGTGGATGATGCCGAGGATATAGCGCGCGGCGGACAGCAGTGGATCCCTCGTGAGCGCGCTCTTGCATTCGTCGAGAGCAGCGCTCAGGTCACCGAGGTCGGCGTGCGCGTAGGCAGCCATGAGGAACGCCTGCGGGTCATCCGGATCCGCGTCGAGCATGTCCGTCACAATGCCCAGAACATCACGCGGACGACCGTCGCTCGAAGCAGCGCGGGCCTGATCGAACAGGGTCGGTTCCTGCAGGTCGCCCTCGACCGATTCCTGTACCACACCAGAAGGCACGGAGCGCGGCTCGCGCTTCGAATCGACGCTGGCACGACGCACCTCCACATCCGCTTCCGTCTGCCTTGAGGCACGAAGCTCATTGCGTGCGGTTCCTCGTTCGGGGAGCAGGGCGGCACCTCGACGTCGCAGCTGGGGTCGGCGGTACAGGAACACCCCGCCCAGTTCCACCGGATCAAACTGGTCAGAGATACTGGTGAGCGTTTCGGAGTGCCCGATGAACAAATAGCCACCGGGATTGAGGCTGTTGTAGAAGTTCTGCACGACACGGCGGGTCGACTCGAGCTTGAAGTAGATTGTCACGTTCCGGCAGAAGATGACGTCCCAGTTGCCCATCAGGCCGAGCGGATACGGTTCCTTGATGAGGTTGTGGTACTGAAACTCGATGAGCGAACGAGTACGGTCCGTCACACGGTGACCCGTGGCCGTCGGCTCGAAGAACCGCGTCACCACCGCGTGCGGCACGCTCAGAAGCGCCCGCGCCGGGTACACGCCCTCATTGGCTTTTCGCAGCGCGTTGGTCGAGACGTCCGTGCCAAGCACCTGAACGTCGTATCCGAGTCCTTCGAGACCGGAGTCGAGCAGGGTCATCGCGATCGAGTACGGCTCCTCACCCGTGGAACACCCTGCCGACCAGACTCGAAACGTGCGCTGAGTATCTGACTTGCCGTCGACGATCTCGGGGATCACCATGTCTCGAAGAGCGTCGAACTGAGCCGGGAAGCGAAAGAAGCTGGTCTCGTTGATGGTGACGAGGTTCATGAGCTCCTTGAACTCGGCCTCGTCAGAGGTCAGTAGCCGGTAGTACTCGTCCAGGGTACAGAACCCGAAGCGTGTCGCCCTCGTGATTAGCGAGATGCGCAGCGAATCGACCTTCATCTCTTCCAGGTAGATGCCAGAGTGCTGATGGATGTAGTCCCTGAAGCGGGTGAACTCCGCAGGGGTCAGGTTCTTCGAAAGGCTCGCGCCATCGCCGGGCATAGCCTCTCCTATGATTCCACCGCTGCCTCGTCAGGTGCTCCGAGCTTCTCGATCAACCCTGCCGAGTACATGCCGTAAAGAATCTTCGCGGTCTCGAAATCGTTGTAGCCGGCAAGCTCCACGAGTTCGCGAACGGTGCGCCCTCCATGAAGGTAGCAGAGGAGCATCCACTCCTTGGGCTTGAGGTGGATCTCCATGGACTTGTCACCAGGAGCCGACGCCATGATGAACCGGGTGTCCATCGAAGGGATCTTCTGACGTATGCGGTTCCACAGCTCGAGCCGTCGCGAGGATTCCATGATGATGTTCTCGACGGACACCGATATGCCGATGTCCTCGTCTTCGCAGGTCTCGTCGGCCTCGAAACGCAGTTCACCGTCCTCCCAGCGGAAGAGGTCGAACAGCGTGTCATTGATCTGCTCCTGGATGAAGTTCTCGAGGACTTTGCCCTCAAGGTATCCCTCGTCAACAAGAATCTGGCCAAGCCTGCGGTTGGCCTTCTCCTTCTTCTGTATCTTCTGGAGACCCAGCGCCTGACGCAGCTGCTTCTCCGAGATCACGCCCGCCTTGACCAGGCGGCGTCCAAGGGATTCGCGGTTCCAGTTGCTCGAGGCAAAGAACACACGGCCCTTCTTGAAACAGACCTTGCCTCCAGCGTCCGCTCGCTCCATGTACAGCGCCCCGGTCTTGCGACCGGACGACAGAAGCCGAAACATGTCCTCGAGCGAGAAGTCTCTGAGGTTGCCCTCCAGAGCCACGAGCACCCTCCCAGATGACATGCCCGAAGAAATCGGGCACGGAACAGGCATCTTCCACGCGCCGAAACAAGCTGCGCGACGCACTCATCCTATCATGCGTGCCGCCTACGGAAAAAGGCACGTTCACGCCCGCAAATGCACCGTGCTGCCGGCTGCGCGACCGGCGCTGCATGGCAGCGCGTCGGCGCTGCGACTCAGAGGGACCCTAGATCCCCTCTGAGTCGGGAAGTTGAGCGGGAATGCGAAGCTCGAAGAGCGAACCGATGCCAGGCTCACTGTGCACGAGCACGAGGTCACCCCCCAGGACCTGCGCAAGGAGACGGGAGACCGAGAGACCGAGACCTGTGCCGGTCGGCTTCCCCACCTCGGGCGTTCGAATCTGGTAGTACCGCTCGAATATCGCATTCTGCTGGTTCGCGGCGATTCCCGCCCCGGAGTCGGCGATCCGAAACACGACCCCGTCCTCGGAGCATTCGGCGTCGATGTCGATCCCCCCGGCGGTCGTGAACTTGGCGGCGTTGCTCAGGAGGTTGTACAGAATCTGTCCGGCTCGACCGCGGTCCGTGAACACGACCGCCGGGGCGGCGCACTCGTGCACGGTCAGTTTGACGCCCTTCTCATCTAGAGAGGCGCGGAACGGTTCGACAGCGTCCTGGATGAGCACGTTGATGTCGAACTCCTCGGGGACGAGCCGCATGTGACCCGTCTCGATCTTCGACAGGTCAAGCATGTCGTCTACGATCGCCAGCAGATGCACACCTGCCCGGTTGACCATGTCGAGTTGGCGGAGCTGCTCCTCGGAAAGCTCTCCAGTCAGACCCTTCAACATGACGCCGCTGAATCCGATGATCGAGTTCAGCGGCGTGCGCAACTCGTGGCTCATGGACGCGAGAAACTCGTCTTTCGCGTGCAACGCCTGGACCAGTTCGTCGATAGACCCGCGCAAATCGCTGGTGCGCTCCTCGATGATGTGCTCCAGACTCCCCTTCACCTGCTCCAGCTCACGCACCGCCTCCTCGAGATCGCGCTCGCGCCAGCCGCGTTCAAGCTGGGCACGAAGTACTGGACCGACTGACTCGGCGATTGACTCGAGGAGGGCGACGACCTGCTCGTCATAGCCGTCCGGGCGATTGGCCACACTGATTTGGCCAATGACCTCGCCGTGATCCTTGATGGCCACCACAGCGTGGCATTTCACCGGGATGTGCCCATCCGGAACACGCGCCGGTTCGTTGGAGAAGCGCGACAGTCCATCCCGAAGACACTCAGCCCAGGTCGCAGCTCCCCACTCGTCACGGAGATACACGATCGACTTCGCGGCAACGCCGCACCCATCCCATACGTCCCCCGCGAACGTAGGAACTATCGAGTTTCCATCGCGATCGATGTGACCGAGTGCCCCGATCTCGCTCCCCGTAGCCTCAAGAATCTCCTTCAGGACCGCTGAGTGCGCCTCGGCGTCTGTCCCCTTCATGAAGATCCGCGCAATCCGGTTGATGACGGCGGCGCGTTCCTCGGCAGCGCGCTCACACGTAACGTCCACAAAGATGCAGTGCGTCTGCCTGAAGGAGCCGTCATCGTTGTGCGCGATGCGCCCGTTGGCCATCCAGCGAACGTGGGCGCCGTCCTTGCGCCTCATGGCGAAGTCGGCGCCGTGGGTCTCTCCGGCCTCCTTGAAATGGGGAAACCGCTCGCGGAACTTCGGAACCTGGTCCTCGGCGAGGAAGTCCCCGAACCAGCGCCCGATAGCCTCCTCCGCAGAGTAGCCGAGACCTTCGAGCCACGCCGGGTTCACTGCGATGATGTTGCCATCCGAGTCGAGAGATTGGTATGGCAGCGGGGCGTTCTCGTATAGAAGACGAAACTCAACTGATGCATCGAGCGCGCGTGACTCCCGTTCGTCCATGGCAGGTCCAATCGCCGCTCAACGCGGCCGGCCCTACAAGCCCCTCCGGCGCGAGTATAGCCCTGCGCGGCTGGCAGCGGCGCGGTAGACTGACGAACGGTGATGCATGGTGCGTAGAGTGGTTACGATAGCCCTGGGCGTGTTCGCGGTGTTCGTCGTCGTGCTGCTCGCACGACCCGTTCGCAAGACCGAACGTTCCGTCCCGGAAGGCGCGGATGTGGACACCGGTCCCGAGTCGCACGACGACACGCTCGCTCCTGCGCGCACGGAGACGCCTGAACCCGTCCTCGGCACAGTCGTTGGAGAGCTACCCGCAACCCTCATCAATCCTGAGATCGTGATATCGAAGTCGTTACGCACGCTCACCGTCATGTCCGAGGGTGCACGTGTCAAGACGTACCGCATCGCCCTGGGACGTGATCCGATAGCGGACAAGCTGAAGGAGGGCGACGGTCGAACTCCAGAGGGCGACTTCTACGTCTGTGGCCGACACTCAGAGACTCGCTACCACCGGACGCTCGGACTCTCGTATCCGAATGAGGAGGACGCCGAACGCGGCAGCGCAGCGGGAATCATCTCGCGGCGCGAGTACACCGACATCGTGCGGGCTATCCGCGCGATGAAACGTCCTCCGTGGCACACCGGACTCGGCGGCGAGATCATGATTCACGGTGGCGGGACGGCGGACGACTGGACTGATGGGTGCATCGCAATGTCTGATGCCGACGCCGAGGAGCTGTTCGCTGCCACGCCACTCGGAACGCCGGTGTGTATCGAGCCGTGAAGCTTCGGAACCCACCACACCGGTGGGCGCCGAAAGACGTGCGATGCGCTTTCGTACCCTGTGACCCAGAAGTGTCACCTATAGCGAGATGTTGCCCTGAGTGAGCTGGTTCACCGGCTCAAGTAGGTCGACGGTGCCGGGCGCGCTATCGTAGAGCAGTGACCCGTCCGGCGAGACAAGCCTCAACCGAATGTAGTCGGGTGCGCGCCGCGTGCCACCATCTCGAACGGTGAAGGTGAATCGAACGGCGCTGCCGTCCTTGGCACGCCCACTCCCGGACACATATGCCTTGCCTGCTGCCACAACCATCCAGTCGAACGACGTCGCGCCAAAGAAGACCCCTGCCTCGCGCGACTCGAACCGGAACAGCCCCTCCGGCACGGTGCTTCCCGCAGGATACTCGACATCCGTTTTGAGCGATGCCTGACACGACAGTGCCGGCTCCTCGACGAACGACCCGACCGGACTGATGTACTTCCCGTTCCCAGATACCGAACCGGCAGAATCGAACACGACAAGTCCAGTCGATACGATTCCGGAGGTATTGCCCGCAGCGTCAGTCGCCCGAATCTCCACTGTGTGCAGCCCCGCTGTGGTGAACGCGGGAACGACCGCAGCCACAGGCTCGACCGGCTCGTCGAACGCCAGATCGATGGCGCTCATTGGGGTCCACGCTCCGTCGTCCACGCGGTACTCGACGGACGAAATGGTAGACGCGCCAGAGGCGGTATCATCGGCAGTGGCGAAGAGCATCACGTCCTGACCCACGCTCGCCACGGCGGGAACAGCGACCGTATCGCGAACCACGGGCGTCTGCACGTCTACATACTCGGTCACCGTGAAGCCATACGTGGCACTTCCGCCGAACGCCTGCCCGGCAAAACCCGAGCCGAACTCCGAGGTCGCACTCACGGCGGCCGCTTGGTCGAGCGCGGCCACGTGAACCTTGTGGGTCCCGTACTCGAGCACCACGGGCGACGCAACGCGCCATCGCACGGACGGACTCCCCAGCCCCTCCACGATCTCGGCACGTTGCCAGGCGACGTCGTTGTCGAGGCGGTAGTACACCCCAACAATGTTCGAGACATACGGCGACCTGAGATCCTCGGCAGTCCCCTCGATGACGGGCTGGGTCGATGTTGTCGCATCGCCCGGCAGAGGCTCAACCGCAACAGCGACAGCCGGTGGTGCCGCGGCATGGGCGACCGACGGCGTCACGAAGCCGAGCGCAACAGGCGCGGGTTCGTCGATGACGGTCACACTGTCACCCGTCCAGTTACCGACGTAGGTCTTGTGCGGCGAGATACCCTCGTTGACGGCGACGGCGTATGGCCGCACGCCGGTGGCAACAGTCGTGGTCGCGAGAGTGTTGGAGATCACCGTGACGTTCGCCGATCCGTAGTTCGTGACGAAGGCCTTGCCGTCCGACGCGTCAAACGCGACCGCGTAGGGATTCGTGCCAACAGGAATCGTCGCGGTGACCGTGTTCGTGTCGGCATCGATCACCGAAACCGTACCGCTGTAGAAATTGGCGACAAACACACGCCTGTTGGCGGAGTCAACCGCAATACCCACAGGCCGATCGCCGACCGGAATCGTGGCAGCAACGGCGTCGGTGTCGTCGATGACCGTGACTGAGTCGCCGGTCTCGTTCGAGACGTACGCGTAGCCGGTCGCCGGATCTACGGCGATCGACTTGGGCGCCGCTCCGACGCCGATCGTCGTGATCACCGTGTCCGTCGTCGGGTCGATCACTGTGACTGTGTTCGCGCTCGCGTCCGCCGCATACAGGCGGTGCCTGCTTGCCGAGGAGAACATCCCGAGAGCCCGTGGAGCCGTACCGACCGCGATATGACCGACGACTGCATTGGTGGTTGCGTTGATGACCGCGATTGTGCCGCTACCGTAGTTGGCGGCGTAGACCTTGGGCGGCGACAGCGTGGGATCGATGGCAAGCGCACGGGGACCCGAGGCGTGAACGGCCCCCGTGTCCACCGCAACGGGCGGGGCGCCCGGCGCTGACTCATCGATGACGGCGACGCACGCCGCCCAGAAGTTCGCTACGAAGGCCTTGGCAGGCGATTGGAGCGAGTCGACCACGATCGAAATCGGGACCGAGAAACTCTCTGGCATCGTGGCCGTCGCGACCACCGAGTCGGACACGCCGTCGATGACCGACACGGTATTGCCGTAGTAGTTGGCGACGTAGACCGCATGACTCACGGGGTTCACGGCAATCGCAACAGGGGCATCGCCTACCGGGATTGTCGCGATCGGGATGTCGGACGGATAGCCGATGCCCACGAGCGAGAGCAGAATGACCGCTACGAACGCGGCGAGTGTCGCCGATCTGCCCAGTCGACGAAGCAGTCTTCCGGACCACATGAAGCATCATCTCCCTCGTCCGGTACAACGGAGTATACCCACGAGAGGGTGCGCCCGCTCTCCTTCGTTTCGGAGGGGTTGGAACACGACGCAACAACCTGTGCCTCACCTACAGCATCTTCCCTGTCGCGAGAAACACGCCGAAACAGCGATGCGGGACCGGTCTTGGCTCCGGCCCCGCATCGGCCACGCACCTGCGTCGCACTTCTCAGCCTACAGGCTAGGGCGTGACCAGGCAGCTTCCGTCCTTGAGCTTCAGCTGCGTGCGGAGCTGATCCGCACCAAAAGCCGCCGTTGGCGCCACAACGAGCGCCATGAGCGCGCACACGAGTGCAAGAGCCACTATCTTGCGCATAGAGGAGTCCCTCCTTTCGACCGCAACGCCCCTCTCGTGGTCGTAACGTCCGAAGAGCGCAACCGGATACCGGCGAGACGCTATCCTCCGGTAGCCCGCACGTGCACACCGGACGATCTCGCGAGAACGCCGGTCTCAGGGTGTGCGAGACCCCCCACTAGCAGAGACGGCCAGAACACGACCGCGGAACCGAAGCCCCACATGAGAGCGCGGAAGAGTCCCGGGCGTTCATCGTCGAATCCTAGGTCGAACAGGTACATGCCTGGAGTTCGACCCAGGAGGACTGATGTGAGCGCAACGTATAGCGCATGCGCGATGCCGATGACGACGAGTATCGAGACGACGAACACCCAGACGGGAACGTAGGCCCGAACGATGGGAAACGGGAAGACGATCACGCCAATCACCACCGCTGCAGCGTAGTCGATCGCGGAAGCAGACCGAACGCGCCCCTGTCGGGCCGGCCCCGTGGTCTGGTACTCAGCAAACCTGCCGTTCACGGACGTTCCTCCCATACCGCAGGCCGACGGGATGCCTCGACAGCCGCGACCAGCGCCGCGACCTCCTCTGAAGTCGTCAAACCTCCGTCATCGGCAAGAAGCAGGCCTTGTGCGGCGGCAAGAACACCTGCACGCACGCCCGCCCGAATCGCCTGCGGCGCACCCGAACGTAGGTCATCGCCGGGCAATCCTCCGATGACCGCGAGACCGGCGGCACGGGCCGACGCGTAGATGGTCTCGAACGTATCGTAGCTCACTCCCCCGACATGAAGCGCCCGAAACCCGGCACTCGCGATTGCACGCATGAAGACGCGTGTGTCGCCGTCGGAGTGCAGCACCGGATCCATCCCGCGCTCCAACGCAGAAGCGGCGAGCCGACCCAGACGCGGAAGCAACTCGGCGAGGACGTGGTCGGGCGCGTACAGCGGGCCATCGAGCACCGCGATGTCCTCGGCAATCACGCAGGCCACCGCCCCGGGGGGAGCCGATGCGACATCGCTCGCCGCCGCCTCGGTCGCACGGTCGAGAGCGTCGGCCAGATCGGGCGCGTGTCTGGCGGTGTCGACCACCGTCTGCGACCAGCCCCTCTCGGCCGCCACTCGTCCGAGAGGGCCGGCGACCGTCCAGAACACCGAGGTCCCGCAGGAACCGACAGCCTCCGCAAGGCTGGTCGCGCCGGGTTCCCAGGCGGGAACGAAGGCAAAGTCCAGCTCGATATCGCAGCATGCGGCGACAAGCCGCAGCTGCCCCAGATGACCCCACATCACGCCGGCGATGGCATCTTCAGGCACGAGCGAGAATCCGACCGCGAGCCCCGAGCCGCCACGCAGCACGGCACGCACGAGGTCACGACTCACGGAGAGTGCATTCCTCATGCTCCCGTGTCCCCTCAGAAGAAGCTCACGCCTGCGGCTACCGCCTCGTAGAATCCCCACATGATGAAGAACGCACCGAGAACGCCAAGCCCGACAGCGAGGAACGACTTGCGCCAGTCCATGTCGAGCATCCACGCGGCAACCGACCCCGAGTAGGCGCCGGTTCCCGGTAGAGGGATCGCGACGAACACGGCGAGGCCCAGCACGCCGTACTTCTCGACGAGGGGATGCGCCTTCTTGCGGACGCTCTCGAGCTTGCGATGGAGCCAAGAGCCCTCGGGAATATGCTCGTAGACCCGCTCCAGAATGAAGAACGTCGGGAAGAAGATCAGTCCGTTCGTGATGAGGATGAGCGGCAGGTACAGCCGCTCGCCCTGCTGGACAGCTAGCCCTATCGCACCGCGCAGCTCAACCCACGGCACCAACGTGAGAACGACGTACTTGACATAGGGAGGCAGACTCGAGGCGAAGTCGATCACTGCCTGAGTCATCGCTCCGACTCCGCCCAGGCGTCCCAGACCTTCTCGACCTCACGGCGCCAGAACGAGACCCGGTCCGACGTGTCGCGCCCGAGTTCCTCTGCGTGGCGGAAGTATCCGTCACCGGGTATGCCGTCGGACACCCGTACGACAACGGAGCCCAGCATGGTGCCGCGGGCCATGTCCTCCATCTGACAGACCTCGCCGAGCATTACCGACAACGCCGAGGAGCGAGGCGACATGCGCCGCCCGGAGATGCGCGTCACGAGGTTCCCGTAGGTGATGGTCTGCCGTTCGCACGCGATCTCAGCCAGCACCGATCGCATCTCGTCGCGGCAGCGGTGCCACTCCTCGGCAGTGAAGCCGTAGCGCGTGCCCCCTGGCATGGAAGTCCTTTCGCGAGACTACATCGGGATTCTATCCCATGCCCACACGCAAGACGGTACCGGCTGCGCAGCGTTGCCGGAAGGATGCCGCTTCAGACACGCGCGCATGTGCCGTAGACCCGGATCAGTTCGCCGAGGTCGGGACCGGGCATCTCCAGGTGATAGCCCTGGCCGAGCGTGAATCCCGCGTCCCTCACTCCCTGCAGGAGACCCTCTGTCTCGACCCACGATGCGACCGCAGTGCGTCCCTGCGACTCGACCAGCGAGCGTACCGCAGTCACGAACTGGCGGCTCTCGCCGTTCGCCGACAGCTCCCGCACGATCGAACCGTCCAGCTTGACCTGGTCGAAGTCGAGCTCGCGCAGCAGCCCAAAGAGACCCAGTCCGGCGCCAAAGTCATCGAGCACGAACCGGCACCCGAGCGGGTGCAGCCGCTTGATCCAGTACCTGGCCGAGGCGAGATTCGCCACGACACACGACTCCGACATCTCAAACGCGATCCGACCAGGGTCGATGTTGCGACGTCGCAGTTCCTGCTCGACGAAACGCGGCAAGGACTCGTCGTCGAGATCGCCGCCGGCGATGTTCATCGACACGACCGCCGAAGGGTGATCGACGAGGGCTTGGAGCAACATCGCCACGACGATTCTCGTCAGTCGCGGCATCAGTCCCAGGCGCTCGATCGTCGTGAGGAACTCCCCTGGCATCAAGAGCGAGCCGTCCGCGTCGATCATCCTCGCCAGCGACTCGAAGTATGCGACACGGCCGTCCGCAAGACGGATGACTGGCTGGTAGTAGAGCATGAAGCGCTTGTGGCCAAGGGCGTCCCTCACGCGACTCGCCATGCGCTCGCGATCCGTCGGTCCGGGCTCGTAGTCAGTGCGAAGCACGATCCTGTTGCGACCCGTCTCCTTGGCTTCGTACATCGCCGCGTCCGCTACGTCCACGAGCGCGCGCACGTCGAGCCTCCCGTCGACCGGCACAAGCCCCGCACTCATCCCGAGCTCATGACGGCGCGCCCCGGAAACGAAATCCTCCTCGGCGGCAGCGCGACGCATACGTTCTGAGATCTCCTGCGCCTCGTCGAGGGTCGTTCGCTCAAGAAGCACGGCGAACTCATCGCCTCCGATTCGTGCCAACAGATCGCCCGCACGAAGATGACGCTGCAACAGGAGCGAGAAGTTGATGAGCGCCTGGTCGCCTTCGAGGTGCCCGAGAGTGTCGTTGTAGCCCTTGAAGTTGTCGAGGTCGAGCAGAAGCAGCATGCCCCCGTCGCCCCGTCGCGCCCGTTGGACCACCCGCTCAAGCGCATTGTCGAACATCCGCCGGTTGGGTAGCCCGGTCAGCGAATCATGGGTTGCCATGAACGCCAGCTGCTCCTCGCGCTGCCTGCGCTCCGTGAGATCCATGCACATGCCAAGGACACCCAATAGGCTGCCGTCAGGTCCGGCATACGGACAGCCGAAGCACGTGAGCCACCGGAACTGTCCATCTGACCGTCGCGCCTGGAACTCGGCGGTGAACGGCACCCGTGAACTGATGGCACGCTGGTACGCGTGACGCAACGCGGAGCGGTCCTCGGCAAGCACGCTATCCAGCCAACCGTCGCCAAGCTGTCCGTCCATACCACGCCCGGTGAATTCGGTCCATGCCGCGTTGGCGTACATGAGACCGCCGGTCTCGCCGACCGCCCATGCGGGAAGTGGGAGACCCTCGAGAAACTCGTGGAACCCCCTGCCATGCGATGAGATGTTGCCGTCCGCGCGCTGTGCATCATGCCCTGCGGACGGTTGTTGGTCTTCCATGAAATACGCACTCCCCCCGGGTGCCTCTCTCCGAGGTCTATCAGATGATTCCCTCATTTACCAGCCCGTACACGATATTCCGGACGACAGACGGCCACGGCCTCTCCAACCGCAGGAATCGGGAAACACGAAGGGTCCGGGAATCCCGGACCCTTCGACATGTGGACTGGTGGAGGCGCGGAGACCCGCTCCCCGACCTTTCGGTCGGACGTGGACTATTCCTTCTACCTGGAATGTCAGACCCCTCTGCTACCTTGATGGCATCAGTCGGGGTCTCCCGGGCAGGAGGGCGTTTGTGGAAGAACTCGAACACGACTTCTTCCACCCTAGTACACCGTGACCTCGCGGCCGTAGGTGCCTATGAGTCTCTAGCCCGCTTACGCCTTTCGACTTCACGGGACGGCGTTGCCATAGCCTTGTCGGCCTTAGGTTTCACCGTTTGAGCCCTCTTTTCACCCGACTGTTACCAGCCGGGGCGACCCTATTTGATCGAACTCCGGTCCACGACACACCCCTGGGAAGCATCTCCAGGCTCAGTCACCTGTTGGCATTCGGTCGAGCCGACGATCGGTGACCCACGTGGCTCTTCCTAGGTGATGAGGTTTCCCTCGCGGCCTATCACCGTCGGCCGTCCGGTAGTCCCCTGAATGACGTCGTTACCGGTAGCGGGGACGCCTACCGGGCGACGTCGCTGCGCTATTTAGGCAGCGAGTGCATAATTATTGTCGACGCTTGAAGGCGTCTTGCCCCTGTTTAACGAGGTAAGGCGACCTCGGCCTGCTTCTTCCCTCAGACGTATCGTGTCGAAACCAGTCGCCCCCACATGTGGCGGCACGAACGACATTGTCAAAGTGCACACGGCGTGTGCCGCGTGAGTGAGTATACCCCGGGAAGCATCAACTGCGCCTGAGAATCGGGCCGCCGGGCCGATGGGTGGGCCCGCTAGCCCTTCTGGCGCTCTCGCAGAGCGCGCTCGGTGTCGCGCTTCTGATCGCGCTCGGCGATGGTCGCACGCTTGTCGTACAGTTTCTTGCCCCGCGCAAGTCCGAGTTCGACCTTCACCAGATTCGACTCGTTCAGATAGATTCTCACGGGCACAAGCGTGACGCCCTTCTCCTTCACATGGCCAAGGAGATAGCGGATCTCCTTCTTGTGCAGCAACAGCTTGCGCGGCCTGTTGGTGTCGACATTCGCCCTGTTGCCGTGGCTGTACGGCGCGATGTGTACGTTGTGCAGCCACACCTCGGCCTGGCGCACGGTTGCGAAGGACTCGCGCAGCGAGGCGCCGTTGGCGCGCAGGGACTTGACCTCGGTGCCGGTAAGCACGATGCCTGTCTCGAAGACCTCGTCGATGAAGTAGTCATGACGGGCCTTCTTGTTGTTGGCTATGTTCTTCTCTTGACGCGGCATAGGACGATGCTTCCGGGACGGAGGACGAGTCGGTTGTGCATCCAACATTCTACCCTGACCGTCCGCAGCGACAGCCCGCAGCACGATATCGATACGCGCGCTACGGCGTGAAGTCGGTGTCCGGCTCGAGACGTCGCACAAAGGCAGCGAGCAGCTTCGCGGCGTTCTCGAGATCGTTCAGGTTGAGAACCTCGCTCGGCGTGTGCATGTAGCGGAGCGGGACACTCACCAGGCCTGCGGCTTTGCCTCCGCGCGAGAGCTGGATGGCGTTGGCGTCCGTGCCTGTTCCGCGCGGCTCGCCGTTGATCTGGTACGGGATCTTCGCGGACTCCGCCGCCTCCACGAGCAGCTCGAAGACTTTTGGATTGACGTTGGCGCCGCGCGTGATGATGGGGCCGAAGCCGCACTTCGCCTCGCCGTACCTGCGCTTGTCCACGTCTGGGTAGTCGGTCGCGTGACCGACTTCGATCGCGATGCCCACGACCGGATCGATCCCGTACGCAGAAGTCGTCCCGCCGCGTAGACCGATCTCCTCTTGCACGGTGGCCGCGGCGATAGCGTCGCCCTTCGCGCCGCCCGCTTTCTTCACGAGCCGCAACACCTCTGCGGCTGCCCAGGCACCCATCTTGTCGTCGAACGCCCGCGACACGGCCATGTCCGTCCCGAACAGCTCGAGACCGACATCGAACGTGATCGGATCGCCGATACGCAGACGCTTCTTGACCTCGTCTCCGGGAAGCCCGAGGTCGATGAACATCTTGTGCATCTTCGTGACCTGCTTTTGCTCGTCTTCTTCGAGCAGGTGGATCGGCATGCGCCCAAGCACGCCGAGAAGCGGGCCTTCCTTGGCATGTACTCGGACGCGCTTGCCGGGCAGTAGGTGTGCGTCGATGCCTCCCACAGCTTTGAAGGCGGCGAAGCCGTCGTCCGTGATGTAGGTGACCATGAGGCCCACTTCGTCGATATGACCGGCCAACATGACGGAGGGACCACCCGCGCTTCCGCGCAGGACCGCATGGACCGAGCCCATCACATTCGTGGTGACCTCGTCGGCGAGCGGAGTGACGTAGTCGCGGAAGACCGCAGCTGCAGGCTGCTCGTAGCCGGACGGCGAAGGGGCTTCGACAAGCTTGCGCAGGAAGTCGAGCGACTGGGAACGCATGGGGTATCTCCTTCTGGGGTAATCGTGGTGACTCACACGACAGCATACGCGAAGAATCCGACATCGGCAGCCGACCGGTGCCTACGCGAGTTCCATGTCGATGCGCCCTTCGGCGACGCTCACGTTGAGGATGCGCACCTGCACGCGCTGTCCCAAACGGTAGGTGCGCCTGTGGTCCTCTCCGATGAGCATGAAGTGCTCCGCATCGAGTCGGTAGTAGTCGTCGGTCATCGCCTGGACGTGTACAAGACCCTCGGCGGTGTTGTCGAGCTGGATGAACAGGCCGAAGGACTGCGCGCCGGTGATGATGCCCTCGAAGACCTCGCCGAGGTGCTCGCCCATGAGCTGCGTGAGCTTCACGCGAACCGACTCGTCCTCGGCGGACTCAGCCTCCCGTTCCATCTGAGAGCAGTGATCCGTGAGCCACTCGAGCTCCTCGGCCATCGAGGCTGTCGGCTCGTCATCGAGCGCGGCAGTGAGCTGCGCGCGCAGGAGACGGTGCACGATCAGGTCCGGGTAGCGGCGGATCGGGCTTGTGAAGTGCGTGTACGCCTGGCTCGCGAGGCCAAAGTGCGGCGCCAGGTAGTCGACGTATCGCGCGCGCTGGAGCGCCCGCAGCATGAGCGAGTTGATGAGCAGAGCCTCGGGGCGGCCTTGCGAGAATGCGATGATCTTCTGGAAGGTCTGCGGCGATGCGCCGTGCACGTCCTGGATGGGGTAGTCGAACTCCTTGAGGATGACCGCGACCTGCGCGAGCGCGTCGGGGTCGGGATCCTCGTGGGTGCGGAAGACCATGGGGGCGCCGGCGCCGGCCATGTGACGCGCCACCGTCTCGTTTGCGAGAATCATGGCCTCTTCGATCATGTTCGTGGCCTGGGTCCGCTTGCGCAGTATGACCTCTACGGGTGTGATGTTGTCCTCGGCGAGCTTGACCTTCGCCTCGACCGTCTCGAAGTCGAGTCCTCCGCGCGCGACCCGACGCTCACCGATGAGACCAGCGACGCGGGCGAACTCACGCAGCACCGGCTCGCTCTCCGCATCCGGGAACGGTGCTTCGCCCTCGAGCCAGCTGCGAACCTCGTCGTAGTTGAAGCGCCGATTGGAGCGCATGACCGAGGGGAAGAGCCGATACGACCGCACCGCGCCGTGCCGGTCGAGATCCATGACGACCGAGAACGACACGCGGTCCTCGCCGGGATTGAGCGAGCAGATGTTGTTGGAGAGCTCCTCGGGCAGCATCGGGAGGACCCGATCGACGAGGTAGACCGACGTGGCCCGCTTGCGCGCCTCGCGGTCGAGCCACGAGTCCCACGGCACGTAGTGACTGACATCGGCGATATGCACGCCGAGTCGCGTTCCGCCCTCGATGCGCTCGATGGTGATGGCGTCGTCGAAGTCGCGCGCGTCCACCGGGTCGATCGTGATCGTGAACCAGTCGCGGACGTCCTCCCGAAGCGACTCGGCAAGCGCCGCTTCGACATCGAGACGCGCGGCGGCGGCCTCCTCGGCCACCTCGGGCGGGAACTCGGTCCGCAGGCCATGCTGCCGGATGATGATCTCGATCTCGAGCCCCGGAGTACCTTCCTGGCCAAGGACCTCCTCGACGACCCCCTGAGCAGACTGGGACCGCGACGGATACGCGGTGAGCCGCACCACCACGATGTCGCCGGTCCTGGCACCGCCCTTGTCCTGCGACGCCACGAACACGTCATGCCGGATCCGTGCGTCGGTGGGAACGACCACGCCGATGCGACCGGAAAGCTCGAAGCGGCCCACAAGGGTCTCGTTGGAGCGCTCGACGACCTTCACGACAACGCCCGATCGTCCCATGCGGCCGTGCCCGGCCTGCGTCCGGACGCTGACGATGTCGCGGTGCATCGCTCCACGCACGTCCCGGGAAGCGATGTACACGTCGCCCTCGGGCGCCTCCACGAACCCGTAGCCCTTGCGATTCATGGTTATGCGGCCAACGACCAACCCACTCTGGCGTGCCTTCTTGAGGTGCTTGTCTCGTCGGCCCACGTGCTCCCCCTTCGCAAGTCATCCAGTGCGAGACTACCGCAAGATGGCCCGCGCGGGCAGGAGCAACGGGTGGTACTATCGAAACACCCCACAAGCGTCCACCGAACCGGGAGTTTTGTATGGATCACAACCGACCACTTGCACCATGCCTCATCGGGAACGGTACGCTGACGAATCCCCGCGACATGATTCGCGCCCTCGAAACACTTGAGGCGCTCGACTACGAGTATGAGATCGACGGACAGACCGTCGCCGAGGGGAGCGCAACTCTCGTCAAGCTGATGGCTGACGGAGACTCCGCGACTCTCGCCGTGAACGGGTGTCTCTTCCTGAACGTCGCGAGCTTCCGCTATCTCGATTTCTGCGTCGAGGGCGACGTCGCGGTGATGCGGCTGTTCGGAGATGGCACGACGCTCACCTTGCGCTCAGACGCCGACGCAGAGAACGCCATCGTGGCACGCGGACAGCTGCGTTTGCTCGAAGAGTCACCGTTCGACCTCGCGTCTTTCGTCATCATGGACGACGAGGACGACGAGGACTGACTCAGGTCCGCGCTAGAACTCGCTCGCAACGATCTCAAGGGCCTTCCTCAGTTGTGTGTCAGTTTTCGGATCGGCCTGCTTCTTCGCCTCCATCTTCACTTCGATGTCAGGCGACAGGCCCACCTTGTCGATCACACGCTTCTTGGGCGTGAGGTAGTGCGCGATGGTGAACTTCACCCCACCGCCGAAGGACAGCCTCTCGACGGTCTGAACACTCCCCTTGCCGAAGCTCTTCTCGCCCACGAGCTTCGCCCGGCCGTAGTCCTGTAGGGCACCGGCGACGATCTCGCTCGCCGATGCCGAGTTGCCGTTGACGAGCACGACTAGCGGCTTGTCGGTGGTCATGTCCCCGGTCGCCCGATGCTCGACTTCCGCACGATTGCGCTCGTCGACGCGGACGATCACGCCGTCCTTCACGAACAGCGACGATATGTCGACTGCGGACTGGAGGAGCCCACCCGGGTTGTCGCGCAGGTCGAGCACGAAGCCCTTTGCGCCCTGCTTCTCGAGATCCTCGATCGCCTTCTGGACCTCCTCGGCGGAACGCATGTTGAAGCCAAGGAGACGCAGGTATCCAACGTCGCCTTCCATGCGGGTCATGAGATCAGGGATTGCGATCTTCTGGCGCACGATGTCGAACGTGAGCTTCTTATCCGTCTCGGGTCTGTACATCTCAACTGTCACAGTCGAGCCTTCGGGACCACGGATGCGTTTCACGACCTCGTCGACTGCCCACTCGGCACGCGTCACACCATCGATGCTGACGATCTCGTCATCGGGCTGGACACCGGCCTCCTCGGCCGGGGTGCCTTTGATGACCGACACCACGTACACGGCGCCGTCGCGCTCGGCGATGGTGACGCCGATTCCGTGGAACTCGCCGTCCGTCTGCTCGTTGAAGTAGCGGAAATGGTCGGGGTTGAAGTACATCGCGTACGGGTCGCCGAGAGAGTCCAGCAGACCCGAGATCGCGCCGGCGGTCCTGGATTCCTCGCTGGACGGCTCGAGTGCTTCGAAGTCAAGCAACCGCTCGGCCTCTTCGATCTTCTCGCCAAGTGAGGACTGCTGCGGCTGCACCCCAAAGACCTCGGGCCAGGTCGGTACCGCTCGGTCAAAGACCACCCCGCCGGCGAACGCGGAGGTAGCGATGACAAGCGCGAGCACGACCGACAGGACGACACGCATTATGCGGCTCATTGGTGTGAGACTCCTTGGACGGCGTCGCGCGTTGTGGGGCGGCGCTAGACTTTCAGATACCTCCGAAGTGCAAAACCTGAGCCAGCCAGGCCGATGAGCACTCCCGCACCGACAAGGATCAGAGAGATCTGAGCGATCGTCCCGCCCGTGACGTCGACCGGCAGGAATGGCAGCGCCTCACGCAAACGGGGCATGATCGCCGCCTGCAATGTGAGTACCGTTAGTATCGCCATCGTCGCGCCGATGAGGCTCTGAATCACGCCTTCCATTAGGAAGGGGGTGCGGATGAACCAGTTCGACGCACCCACGAGTCGCATGATTCCTATCTCCTTGCGACGCGCGTAGATGGCCAGACGGATGGTGTTGTTGATGAAGATGAGGCTGACGACAGCGAGCATCGCGATGAAGACGATCTCGACGATACGGATGACATTGGTGAACGCGAAGAGCTTGTTCACGACCTGCTGTCCGTACTTCAGCGACTCCTCCGGATCATCGGGCCTGTCTGCGACCTTCACGAACAAGCCGTTGGCCTTGATTCTGGCGACCATGCTCTCGACCTCGCGAGGGTCCTTGAGTGTCACGTCGAGGGAGGCCGGCAACGGGTTTTCCTCGAGCTGGTCCAAGATCTCGGGGCTCTGTGCCATCTGCTCCCTGAACTTGTCCAGTGCTTCCTCTTTGGTGGTGTAGTTGACGCCCTCGGCGAGTTCGTCCGAGGAGAGCCACTGCTGGAGAGTCTGCACGTCTTCGGTTGCCGCACCGTCCTTGATGAAGATCTGGATGGTCACCTTGTCTTCCACGGATTGCACGATGTCGGTGACGATGTAGCCGGTCGCAAGCGAGACGCCGACCAGCAGAAGCGACAGGTAGATCGTGATCACGGCACCGAGACTCATGACCCAGTTGCGCTTGAAGTTCTGAACAGACTCCCTGAGGAAGTATCCTGCGTTAGTCGCCATAGCCGTATACTCCCCGGTTCTGATCTCGAATGACGCGACCGCCCTCGAGGGCGATCACGCGCTTGCGCATGGAATCGACCATCTCGCGGTCGTGGGTAGCTACCAGCACGGTCGTGCCGGTCTTGTTGATCCGGTTGAGCAGACTCATGATCCCGAGCGACGTGGCAGGGTCGAGGTTACCTGTCGGCTCATCGGCCAAAAGCAGCGGGGGTCGGTTGACGAACGCTCGCGCGATCGAAACTCGCTGCTGTTCCCCGCCCGAGAGCTCGTCGGGATAGCTCTCCATCTTGTCCTCGAGGCCGACGAGACGCAGTACTTCTGGGACCTGCGTGCGGATAACGTGCCTCGACCTGCCGATGACCTCAAGCGCGAATGCGACGTTCTCGTAGGACGTCTTGTTGGGAAGCAGCTTGAAGTCCTGGAACACGCAGCCTATGTTGCGCCGCAGGTACGGGATCTTCCATCTCTTGAGCCGAATGAGATCCTGGTCGGCAACGACGATCTGCCCGCGCGTGGGCATGATCTCCCTAAGCAACAGCTTGATGAAGGTCGACTTGCCTGATCCGGAGTGACCGACAAGGAAGACGAATTCGCCTCGTTCGATCTCAACATCGATGTCTGCAAGAGCAGGCTTGTCGGCTGAGTACTGTTTCTCAACGCCGCGCATGCTGATCATGTGGCGCATCGCTTTCTACGGGTGGCATCACGGAGGGCCTGTACGAGACCCCGATGGCCAATCTTAGCAAATACCCCACCGGAAGAGTGGGGCGCAAGAGGAGGCTACGGCAACCGGCACGTAATCTCCACAACCCTGCGCTGCTAGGCGCACGCTGCCGCGGCTAGAACTGACCAGCGCTATTCGTATGAGTGTGGCATGTGCCACCACGCGAGCAGTCCTTGGGAAAGGTCGCCCAGGTCTTGCCCCCGGAGGTGTGCGTCGCGTTCGCATCCTTGTGACATCCCATGCACCAGAAGCGGGTGTCGTAGCCGGAGCCGCCTGTCACCTGGGGCATGTTGACGACCATCAGCCCCGTGCGTCCCGCGATGTCACTCCGGAGATTATGCAGGTTCACCGCGCCGTGCGCTTCGTGGCAAGAGCTGCACGGCATCTCGGGGTTCGCCCCGTACAATGTCGTGACATCCGGCCACACGTTCTCGTTGATCGTGGATCCCTTGCCATGACGCTGCGACGCCCAGTTCGACGTGATGTTCGCCAGGTCGCTTGTCGTGTTCCCGTTGTTGTCCGAATCGCTCCACACGGGTGGATCGACCCAGGGCGTCGTATCGATGGAACTCGGCAGCGAGTTGTCGTGACACTCGAAGCAGAACGAGTTCTTTGGCAGGTTTGTGATCGCCGCAAACGCGGGTGCAACCGTGTTCGGGTAGGGGTTCCACGGTGCGGGGTCGTACGGGTTGATGCAGGGCGCTGCCGAGGACGCGGCATGGGAGTTGTGGCAGTTCTCGCAGTACACCGCGCCGGCGCCTGGTTGGATCTGGTCGCGCCGGAGGATGTCGTGGTGAGCGTCGAGCCTGCTCGATGCAGTCATGCGCGCGTAGATGTCCGGTGAGCCAAGGCTCGCGCCCTCCGGCGCATTCGAGTGACACGGGAGGCACACGCGGTACCCCGAGTACATGAGAAGATCCTCGTTGGGCGAGCTGTGCGGCAGGTGGCACGTCCGGCACTTGATGCCGGTCCCGGACGGCGGATCGGCGATGCCCGGACCATTGTGCGACGAATTGCGGAACGCCGTCATGTCCCTCGTGCGTTCGGTGTAGGTCGAGTCGTCCGGGGTGGAGGGATTGTGGCAGACGAGACAGTACTCGATCGAGTCGACTTCGCCGTAGGCCGACAGGAGCTTGTATGACCCCGATACCGACGGGTCGCCGTGCGGGTTGTGACAGTCGGTGCAGGTGAGATCGCCGCCTATCCACCCACCAAAATCAACGGGATGCCTCGAATTGACGGACGCGTTCACGAAGTCCGAGCAGATGTCGTATCTCGATCCCGTTCCGTCGTGGCAACTGGTGCAGAACTCCTGTTCGCTCCCAGCCTCGATGTTCAGCAGATACGTAGGGGATGGTGCGACATGCGGGTCGTGGCATTGCAGGCACGAGTCTCCTGTCGGCGATGCCCCTGAGTGCGGGGGGTCAAAGACGGTGTTCGCCATCGGCTGAATGTGAATCTCGAAGCTCTTCGCTCCGACAGTGCCGTCGCTTGCCACCGCGGCGACGCGATACCAGTAGTGGCGCTCGACCTCGAGACCTGACACTGTGTCGTCAAACGTGGTGGTGGTGCCGTTCGCGGTCGAGCCGATGTAGGTCCCGTCACTGCCACTCTCCGTCAAACGCCACACGTCATAGCGCAGTACGTTCGGTCCTGTCACCGCCAGCCAGCTCAACGTCACTTTCTGCACTGTTGAGCCCGAGACCGTGCTGGTGACCTCGAGTCCACGCGGTTCGATGGGCGGGCCGGTCGTGGGAGACATGAGTGCCTCAGCGGTCACGCCTGTAGGTGTTCCGGTCATGTACTGCGGTGTCAGGTTCAACCCGCCTGCGTCTTCTGCAGCGATCCGGTACCAGTAGCGGGTCTTGTACCACAGAGGCACGGCAACCGTGCCCTTGTCGATGTACGAAATCGTGTACCGACCAGTCGAGACACCAATCTCAGAGTAGGGACCTACCGCGGCAGTCGCGCGATAGATGTGGTACTTGACCTGTGCTTCCGTGCCGGTGAAGGTCGCCAGTGGTTCCCAGTTGATCATGACCTCGTTCGTATTGGGCGCCGATGCGTACGCAAAGCGGGGGTTGGCGGGGGGCGCTGCCGTAGCGGTCGAGGGTGACCATGCCACGGCAGCAAACGCGAGCGCAGCGCAAACAAGAGTCAGGGGCGCAATGCGAGCGTGCCCCTCCCGACTCCCATAAAGACGCTCATGAAGCGCTTTGCGTCCCAGTTCAACCACCGTTTTCGCGCACACCACATAGGAGACGGATTCGCCCCCTTCTAATGAACGATAATGGTTGCCGCAGATGCGAAGTGGTTAGCGACCTCAGGGAATGACAGGATGCGCCCTGTCGAGGACGAACAAGGGGTTGCCGATGACGATCGCGACTCGCCAGGACCGCGGTCAGGTCACCGTGACAATCTCCCGCGCGGCGGCTGCGATGTCGTCTGCGGTCAGCCGAAAGTGCGCCATGAGGGCTACGGGGTCGCCGGAGGTCCCGAACACGTCTCTGACACCGATGCGGCGCAACGGAACCGGAGCGGACTCACCGAGCAGCTCCGCGACCGCCGAACCCAAGCCGCCGATGATCGAATGCTCCTCGCACGTGACGACGGCGCCTGTCCTACGTGCCGAGGACAGCAGCGTCTCCATATCGAGAGGCTTGATGGTTGCGACGTCGATCACCTCCGCCGAGACGCCCGCAGTCTCCAGAGTGTCCGCCGCGAGCAGCGCCTGCTCGACCATCACTCCGCATGCTGCAAGGGTCACGTCGCTACCCTCCCGCAGCACGTACGCCTTGCCGAGTTCGAAGTTGAAGTCCTCGGCGTAGATTTCCGATACGCCCGCACGCCCAAGGCGGATGTAGAAGGGCCCTGGGGTGGTCGCCGCGACGCGAATCGCAGCACGAGCCGCGTTGAAGTCGGCCGGCACGAGCACGCGCATTCCGGGCAGCACGCGCATGAGCGCGAGGTCCTCGAGCATCTGGTGCGACCCGCCGTCGGGGCCAACGGTCACCCCCGCGTGGGTCGGCGCAAGCTTCACGTCAAGTCCGGAGTAGCACACGGTATTGCGAACCTGGTCGTACGCACGGCCAGTCGCAAACACCGCGAAGGAGCCGGTGAACGCGACCTTGCCGGCAACGGCGAGCCCGGCCGCCGTGCCGATCATGTTCTGCTCGGCGACTCCGACGTTGAAGAACCGGTCGGGATAGGCCGCCGCAAACACAGCCGTCGTCGTGGACTTAGAAAGGTCGGCTTCAACGGCGACGACATCCACGCCCTCCTTGGCCAGCTCGACGAGCGTCTTACCGAATGCCTCTCTGGTGGCCCGCTTAGACATCGGCTGCATCCTCCTTGGCGAGCACGCACGCGAGTTCGTCGAGCGCGCAGCGGGTCTGGTCCTCGTTCGTACACTTGCCGTGCCAGTCCGCGTTGTTCTCCATGAACGAAACGCCCCGGCCCTTGACGGTCCGCGCGACGATCGCCGACGGCACTCCCGACGTGGCCGCGGCCCCGGCGAAGGCGGCCAGCAGCGCCTCTACGTCATGCCCATCGCAGCCGATGACGTTCCAGCCGAACGCGCCGAGTTTGGCTTCGATATCGCCGAGCGACATGACGTCCTCGCAGGCGCCGTCGATCTGAAGCCCGTTGTGGTCCACGATGGCCATGACGCTGTCCAGGCGGTAGTGCGCAGCGAGCATCGCTGCCTCCCAGACCTGCCCTTCCTGCATCTCACCGTCGCCGATGAGACAGTACACGCAAGCGGGGTTGCCGTTCGCGCGCAACCCAAGGGCGAGGCCGTTGGCGATGGACAGCCCCTGACCGAGCGAGCCGGTCGAAACCTCGACGCCTGGCGTCTTCTTGCTGTCGGGGTGACCCTGCAAGATCGAACCGAGCTGGCGCAAGGTCGCCAGATGGTCGCGGCCGAAATAGCCCGCCTCGGCGAGAGCGGCGTAGAGCACCGGGGCGGCGTGACCCTTCGAGAGCACGAACCGGTCGCGCTCGGTCCAATCCGGTCGTGCGGAGTCATGACGCATCACACCGAAGTACAGAGTCGCGACGATGTCGGCTGCGGACAGAGAGCCGCCGGGATGCCCGGAACCCGCCTGCGCGAGCATCTCGACTATGTCGCGGCGCATGCGGGCCGCCATGCCCTCGATCTCACTGACATCGGGCACTTCGGCCATGTGTCACACTCCCATCTCTTTGAAACCCTCGCCGATCGCTTCGTGAACGTCTGAGATTATCAGAAGTGCCGTCGGGTCGACCGCATGCACGATCGCCTTCAGCCCGTCGATCTCCGTGCGCGACACCACCGTGAAGATCATCTCGCGCGGCTGATTCGAGTAGACTCCGCGCGCCGAGATGGCTGTGGCTCCTCGGCCAAGGTCGTTGTTGATCGCTTCAGCGATGCGATCGGAATGCTCCGAGATGATGAACGCTGCCTTCTCGACACGCAGGCCCTCGAGCACGAGATCGATCGCGTTGCTCATCACGAAGATCGCTACCGCGCCGTAGAGCGCGAGCTCCGGACCGAACACGATCGCGGCTACCACTGTCACGCCCGCATCGACGAGCAGCATGAGCTGGCCGACGCCGAGCGGCACCTTCGACGACAGAAGCTGCGCGATGATGTCGGTCCCGCCTGTGTTGCCGCCTGACTTGAACACCATCCCCATGCCGACACCGGCAAGCGCACCGCCGTAGAGGGCCGCCAGCAGGTTGTCTCCGGCGGCGAGGTGTGGCGTGAAGGGCGCGAGGACATCGATGGCCACCGAAAGCGCCACCATGCCGTAGATCGTCTTGGCAGCGTAGCGCCACCCGCGCGCGCGTATGGCGACCGCGAGCAGGACGAGGTTCATCGCGAGCATCTGAATGCCGACGGGAAGGTTCAGCCCCTGCGCTTTGGCGAGGTGGTAGAACACCGTGGCGAGTCCGGAGACACCGCCGGCGGCGAGACGGTTCGGGATGAGAAACGCGTTGAGGCCCCATGCGGTGATCAGGATGCCGAGAGTCATCCACGCGTAGTCTCGGACCGGGCGGTGCTTGAGCACGAGGCCCGGACGCAGTCGCTTAAGGATTGGTACCATCACTCACCCCCCGGTTCTCGACCGCACTCGTCCAGACGCCGCCAGCGTCCAGGTACGGCCTCGTTCGACGCGCATTCAGATGGCCAAGGACGGTAGCCGCATCGCGGTTGACGATCCGGTCCTCGGTCAGGCCAAGCTCCTCGGCAACGCGGATCGCAGCGTCGAAGCGGCCGACGTGAAGGTGATAGTGAGCGTCCGAGTTGATGGCGATCGGGACGCCCGCATCACGCGCGGCAGCAGCGAATTCGCGCTCGCGATCGGCCGAACCGTTGCGCGCGCCCATGCTGTCGAAGCTGTGGTCGTTGAGCTCGATGATGACTCTGTGGCGGGCCGCCATGGCAACAACCGCCTCAAGATCGAGCGGGAACTCCTGCTCGTTGCCCGGGTGCGTGATCATGTCGACGAGCGGGTGCGCTAGCACGCGCAACAGGGCCTCGGTGTTCCTACCGCGGTCCCGATCGTCGAAGCCGGTGAGCGGGTGGAAGCCGACCGCGACGAAATCGAGTGCTTCGAGCACGATGTCGGGGATGTCGATGCCGTTGTCGCTGTCGGGCGAGGGATTGGCCTCGCATCCCTTGAGTATGCGAACGCCGTCGAGCACGCTCGGAATGACCTTCAGGTTCCAGAAATGCCAAGGATGAGCACCCTGCGGTACCGATGGCCCGTGATCTGTGACGGCTATGAGTTCGAGGCCGCGTGCCCGCGCCGCCGACGCAAGCTCGGTGACCGTCGAGTACGCGTGCCCCGACGCAACAGTGTGGGTGTGCAAGTCTGCGCGCAGAAGCATCTAACTCTCGTTCCCAACCGACGCCGCCTGCTCCCGCCCGACGCGCCACCGGTGATACCCAACGATGAAGTCGTCGAGATCGCCGTCCTCAAGCACCGCGCTGATGTTTCCAGTCTCAACACTCGTGCGGTGGTCCTTGACCATCTGGTACGGATAGAGGACGTAGCTCCTTATCTGGCTGCCGAAGGCGATGTCCTGTTTTTCTCCCCGCAGCTCGTCGAGCTCGGCCTCTCGCTTCGCCTTCTCGTGATCGTAAAGCCGCGCCTTGAGGATCTTCATCGCGGTATCGCGGTTCTTGATCTGGCTCTTCTCGTTCTGGCAGGTCACGACGATGCTCGTGGGGACATGCGTGATCCGGACCGCGGAGTCGGTCGTGTTGACAGACTGACCACCGGGACCGCTCGATCGGTAGACATCGATGCGTAAATCTTCTTCCTTCATGTCGACCACGATCTCGTCCGGGAGCACGGGCAAGACATCGACCTTGGCAAACGTCGTGTGCCGACGCTTCTTCTCATCGGTGGGGCTGATGCGAACGAGCCGGTGTACGCCCATCTCGGACAGCAGCATGCCGTAGGCGTTCCGTCCGTGCACCGTGAAGAGAGCACGCTCGATGCCGATCTCGACACCCTGGGGTGCATCGTGGAGGTCGACCTTCCACTTCTTCGACTCCGCGTACTTGAACAGCATCTTCATGAGCATCTCGGCCCAGTCCTGAGCCTCGAGTCCGCCCGCGCCCGGAATGACGGTTACGATGGCGTCGCCAGCGTCGAACTCACCGGCGAACCAGGACGCAAGTTCCAGCGTGTCCACGCGTTTGCGCAGTCCGGAGAAGGTGGCCTCGACCTCGGCAGCCATGTCATCGTCGCCCTCCAGCGCAAGCTCGTTGGCGACCTCGATGTCCGCGAGCGCCGAGCAGATCTCGTCGTACGCCTTGACGTCCTCGCGCACGGCCGAGAGCTGCGACATGAGCGCCTGCGCGGCCTGGGCATCATCCCAGAAGCCGGGCACAGCGGCTTGCTCCTCGAGACGCGCGATCTCGGGGCGCTTCTCCTCGACGCGAAGATACTCCTCCATGGCGACCACGCGCTCGCGCAGTGCCGAGATGTCTACTGTTCGGTCTTGGATCACGTTTTCCCTGCTCATAGTGGTTGTACTGGTTCGCACTGAAGGGGTGTGGAGCATACGGATTGTAGCACGCACGGCATCGGTCTTCGGTACGTGGAAGACTGAAATCTATCGCACGTGCGCGCACCAGGCACGAAATCTGCGTAGCAGCCTCTCACCTGCCGAGGAGCCGCACTCTCTCCACCGCTCCATGCGCCCGCCGGTCGGCACTCACGAGGACAGCACCCACGCGCGTAGCGAGCGCGGGAGCCGCCGCGTCGTAGAAGGTGCAGCCGAGTACCTCGGCCATGTCGAGCGTCTCGCGAACGAGTCGGGAGTCGAGCCCGACAACCGTGATCTCGTCGTGCTCGAGGCGTTCCCACAGGCCGCAAGCGCGAGCGACGCCGTAGAGACGGCGTGTCACGTCGAGCACTTCGTGGACGAAGATGACCGGGACGACCACACACACGACGCCCTCGGCGTGCTGCGCGAGAAGCTCTCGCGCCTCGTCAGAACCCGGCTCCCGCCGCAGCCACTTCACGCCGACGGACGCGTCTAGGACGAGTACCTCGGGGCTCACGCGCGGCCACCCTCACCGCTGGTGTCGCCGCCCGGTGCACCATCGAGCGGTCCGCGGATCTCGCGCAGGATCTCCCCCACGGCGCGCTCATCGTGCACGGGGAGCTCTGCTAACTCGTCAAGGAACGCGAGTGTGTCGTTGACGGCGTGCTGGCGGCGTGTCTTGGCGGCTTCAGCCTGAGCACCGGCGACCCACGAGGCCGACGCTTCGCGAATGACGCTCGAGCGCGAGCAGCCGGAGGCCTCAGCGAGTGTGTCAATCTCGGCGACAAGGTCATCGGGCAGGGTGATGGTGACTCGTTCTGTCATGCAGGTAGCATACCATGGATGCATACCGATGAGTATGCATCTCCGGCACGGTGTTCAGTGCCGCTACGCCGTCGCTCCGTGGCACTTCTTGTACTTCTTGCCGCTGCCGCAGGGGCAAGGATCGTTGCGTCCCACGTCGGCGAACGGATCGTCCTTGTCCTTGACGACGGTTGCTACGGACGCGCGACCTCCGGCGGCAGCAGACGCGGCTGCTATCGCTTCCGGCGACGGCCCGCTGACCCCCGCCTGCTCTGCCGCTTGCGTCGCGCCGCTGAAAATGGACTGCTCGGACGGCGCGGAATACGAGACATCGCGCACCGGGCTCGTGGGCGCCGTCTCGCGAACGACCTGGATGTGCATGATCGTGCGCAGGAAGTCCTCGTTGATGGTCGCGACGAGGTCTCCGAACATCTCGTACGCCTCGGTCTTGTACTCCACGAGCGGATCGCGTTGGCCCATCGCCCGCAGCCCGATGCCGTCTTTTAGGTAGTCCATCTCGAGCAGGTGCTCCATCCAGCGTGTATCGATCACACGGAGCATGACCTGCCTCTCGAGTTGACGTACGTAGTCGGCGCCCAGATCGGTCTCCTTGGTGGCGTACGTCTCCAAAGCTGCCTCGGCGAGCGCGTCGGCCAGTTCGTGCGGGTTGTCCCCCGCCTCGGCGCGATGCCGCTCAACCACGCCATCGATTCCCGTGAGATCGCGGAACCAACTCGCGAGGGCGTCCCAGTCCCACTCCTCGGAATAGACCTTCTCCGGGCACAACTCGAGGACGGCCTGCGTGATCGTCTCCTGCATCATCTCCGTGACGCGGGAGTGGATGTCTTTGCCGTCGAGGATTCGGTTGCGCTCGCCGTAGATGACTTCGCGCTGCTTGTTCATGACGTCGTCGTACTCGAGCACGTGCTTGCGTGCGGCGAAGTTCATCGCCTCGACCTGGCGCTGGGCGCTCTCGATCGCCTTGGAGACTAGGCCCGCCTGAATCGGCATGTCCTCGGGAATCTGCGTGCGCTCCATCATCGACGAGATGCGGTCCATCCGGTCGCCGCCGAAGAGTCGCATGAGGTCGTCCTCGAGCGACAGGTAGAACTGCGACAGGCCGGGATCGCCCTGGCGACCGGAACGGCCACGCAGCTGGTTGTCGATGCGCCTCGAGTCGTGGCGCTCGGTGCCGACGATCCCCAGCCCGCCGGCTTCCACAACCTTGACGTGCTCCGCATCGCAGATTCGCTTCGCAGACGCGAACGCCTCAGCACGCTGTTCCTCGGTCGCGTCCTCGGCAGGGATGCCACGCTCGACGAGCAGGTCGTCGACGAGCGCATCGGGGTTCCCGCCAAGGACGATGTCGGTTCCTCGGCCAGCCATGTTCGTCGCGATGGTGACGGCGCCAAAGCGACCTGCCTGCGCCACGATGTGCGCTTCCTGCTCGTGGAACTTCGCGTTCAGTACCTTGTGCGTGATGCCCCGCTTGGTGAGCAGGCGCGACAGGCGTTCGGAGTTCTCGATCGAGATCGTGCCCACAAGGCAAGGCTGGCCGGTCTCGTGGCGCTCCACGACTTCCTCGGCGACGGCTTGGAACTTCGCCTCGGTGTTGCGGTAGATGAGGTCGTTGCGGTCGTCGCGGATCATCGGCTGGTTGGTTGGGATGACCATGACGGGCAGCTTGTAGATCTCGCGGAACTCCTGGTCCTCGGTCACCGCCGTACCCGTCATGCCGGCGAGTTTGTCGTACATGCGGAAGTAGTTCTGCAGCGTGATGGTCGCAAGCGTCTGGTTCTCCTCGCGGACGTGCTGCTTCTCCTTGGCCTCGATGGCCTGGTGCAGACCCTCGGAGTAGCGGCGTCCGTACATCAGGCGGCCGGTGAACTCGTCGACGATGAGGATCTCGCCGTCCTTGATGACGTAGTCGACGTCCTTCTTGAAGAGGAACTGCGCCTTGAGCGCCTGCTGGAGATGGTTGACCATCTGGCCCGAAGGATCGGAGTAGAGGTCCTCGATGCCGAGCCAGTCCTCGACCTTCTTGATGCCGTCCTCGGTCGGTGCGACAGTCCGCTTGGCCTCGTCGAGTTCATAGTCGTCTTCGTCCTTCAGCCGAGGAATGACCTTGGCGAAGTTCTTGTACGCGTCGGCGGACTTGGTGCCTGCGCCGGAGATGATGAGCGGCGTGCGCGCCTCGTCGACGAGAATCGAGTCGACCTCGTCCACGATGGCGAAGCTGTGGCCTCGCTGCACGCGATGGTCCGGTTGGACGACCATGTTGTCGCGCAGGTAGTCGAAGCCGAACTCGCTGTTCGTGCCATACGTGACGTCGGCGGCGTAGGCGGACAAGCGCTTCGACGTCTCCATCTGCGACTGGATGAGGCCGACCTCCAGGCCAAGGAACCGGTAGACCTTGCCCATCCATTCCGAGTCGCGCTTGGCCAGATAGTCGTTGACCGTTACGACGTGAACGCTCTTGCCCGACAAGGCATTGAGGTATACGGGCAGAGTCGCAGCGAGCGTCTTGCCCTCGCCGGTCTTCATCTCGGCGATCATGCCCCTGTTGAGCACCATCCCGCCGATGAGCTGGACGTCGAAGTGTCGCATGCCGAGGGAGCGGACCGCGCCCTCGCGACAGACTGCGAATGCCTCGCAGAGTATGTCGTCGAGTGTCTCGCCGTTGTCCACGCGCTGACGGAACTCCGCGGTCTTGGCCAGCAACGCATCGTCGGAGAGAACGTGGATTTCGGCTTCAAGCGAGTTGACCTGCTCGACCAAGCCTTCGAACTGCCTGAGCTGCCGTCCTTCTCCCAGCGTTAGCAGCTTGGCAAGGATGTTTGCCATATGTATGCGCACCTTCTATACACGGGTGATCGGCGGGGTGAGAAGCACAAGAGATTCTAGCACAGGGTGTGGCCCGACTCGCGTTTCGAGAGCGCACGAAGATGCAGGCGGATCGCGCCGCGATCCGCCTGCATCCGGCGGTTCCAAGCAGCCCCTCGGGTCGCACGGGTGGGCCTTGTGGCCGAATGCACGGTGCCCCTCAGGAGTCTCCCTCTCCTCACCTGCTGGCCAAACCACACGCCGCGCCGATGTCCCTCACGGGGAACCCGGCGAACCGCTCTGACCGCCGTCGCCGAACCGCATGCCCGTCCGACACAGCCAACGTAGCAAGTGAGTCTATCCAGACTCTTTACGTTCTCTCACTTTTCGACGATTTCTTCGGGTTCGGACGCGACGCATTCCATCGCAAGAACCTGCTGGTAGAGGCGCGTGGTCTCCGAGGAAGGGTCGATGCCCAGGTCATCGACCAACCGGCTGCGACATGCGAAGTACGTGTCGATGGCTGCGCTTCGCTGCCCGGTCGCGATCTGACAACGCAGTGCCGCCTGGTAGATATCCTCGCGCCATGAGTCGTACCGGAGTCCCCGTCGCAGAAGGCCCAGTGCCTGCGCCGGCTCTCCTCCGGCTTCGTGCAGGCGCGCTCCGGCGAGCATCGCGTCTCCGAACTCGTGCCGATAGCGATCGCGAAACTCGCTGAACCAGTCCTCGTAGAGATCTCCGGGGAGAAGGTCTCCTCGGTATATCTCGGAGATGCGCTCGTACGCGGCGAGGGCCTTGGTCGCATCTCCCGCCCGCCCAGCCGCAGCTGCCGCAGCGCGCAGCGCCTCGAACTCCGCAACGTCGCTTTCCACGAGCTCTCCTACGACGCGACACACGCCCCCAACGCTTTGGACGTACGGACACGGATCGTTCTTGCCAGCGCCTGGCGTCAGGGTGCCCTTCATCGCGCTCCACACGACGTACAGGTTGTTGCGCGAGCGCGTCGCATCCATTTCCGGCCAAAGATGGTCGTGGACCTGGTCACGCGGAACGTCACGCCCCTGCTGCAGAACTAGCATCGCGAACAGCAGTCGCGCCTTGCGCTTCTTCCACTCACGCTCGCCAACGACGCGCTCCCCGATCGACACATCGAAGCCGCCGAACATCTTCACGCTGCAGCGCGGAAGCGCATCTCGCTCCAGGAATCTGGCCAGCTCCTTCTCGCCAAGGATGCGAACCGCGAGCCGCGCCCACCGCCCGGAGTCCATGATCTCGCGCGCGGCGCGGAGTGCGCCTTCGGCATCCCTCGGCAAGACCATGCGAAGCAGATGAGCGGGCAGTAGGTCAGGGTCGATCGCGTTCGCGAACACGCCAAGGAGAGACGGGAACGCGCGGATGTACATCGCTATCTGCCAGTTCGAGCTCTCGGTGAGGATGTAGTCCTCGTGCACAAGAATGCGAGCGACGGCTTCGGTCACGCGACCCTCGCGACAGGCGACTTCCGCCAGGATCATGTCGGCGCGGAGCACGTGGTAGGCTGCATCGGCGGCAGAGGCTGTCGCTCGCTCCTGCTTTGCCAGAGTGGCTGCACCGAGCTTGTCTCCCATCGCAAGGCGGCTCGCAGCCATCTCCAGTTTCGCGAGTGACTCGTGCACCAAGAACCCGCCGGCTGAGAAGGCTTCCGCTGCAATCTCCGCATCAGAGAATGCGGCTTCCGCGTCACCCAGCGCACGGCTCATGGTTGAGCAGTACAGTTGGTTGTAGGCCGCAGCATGAGTGTCATCAAGCTCGAGACTTCGCACAATCGACTCCCTCATGAGCGAAATCCCCTCCGACAGCTCACCCAAGGCGAAGATCGCACCCGCCCTGGCACCGTCGAATGCACCCACATACACTTCCAACCCGTGCCCGCGACACATCTCAAGTGCTCGTTCAGCGTGTTGGACAGATCGCACGAGTCTGCCCGCTTCGCACAGACACACGCCTAGATTGCCCGTCGCTAGAACACGCGTCGAAAGCGGTGCTGCGCGTGCCCTCGCCACCTCCGCCATGAGTCTCCCCGCTGCTGAGAAGTGACCATCAAGCAGGGCGGTCTTGTTCGCCGCATGCAGATGGACCTTGCACCTGAGACCCTCGTCCATCGTTTCGCTGGCGATTCCATCCGCCTTGGCGAGGTGTTCCGACGCCGCAAGTCCATCTCCAAGGTAGGTCGAGGCAAGAGCGGCAGTCAGATGAACCCTGGCCTCCCGACGCGGGTCAAAGGAGCCGTCCTGTGAGTTCGACAATCCCAGCAACTCAGCTAGGGTCCTTCGCGCGGCATCGAATCGTCCCATGTCCATGTCGGCACGCGCAATCACGTCCAGAGCATCAACCGTGGTCGCGACGTCACCCATCGAATCCGCAAGCGCCCTGGCGACGACAGCCTTGCTCCGCGCCTCGTCAATCATGTTGGTCTCTCTCAGAAGTGCGGCTTCCAGGACCAGTAGGGCGGGTCGCTGCACCAGCACTCCCGGTGGGAGGGCATCAAGCAGCTCACGAAGCAGTTGGTGATGTCCGGAGGAGAGCAACCGCTCACCGAAGCTTGCCAGCCAGTCCGCCGCACGCTCGCAATCACTTGATTGCAGAACCAGTCGTCCAGCGCGCTCGGAGTCACCTCGCGCTGTCAGGATTTCTAGAGCGCTTGACCACACCCGGGCGGCTTCTGCACCCAGACGTTCGACGCACTGGTCACCGGCAAGAATCGATCGGGCGATGTCATGCACGACGAACCGATGACCGACGGGGTCAGCTGCTGCTGTCCCCCCCACGCACACGAGGGGCAGACAGCTCCCAATGTTGCGAAGGTTCGGCAGCTCGCGTCTTCCCAGAACACATCGCAACTCCTGCGATGAACCGTCACGCAGAAGCGCCATCGCGTACAGGCACAGCTGGGATTCGTCATCCAGTTGACTGCAGACCAAATGCATCACAAGACTACTGAGGCCGCGGATGGAGCCGCATTCATCAAGTTCGGAAGTACCCCGGAGGATCGCATGACGGAGAACCAGGCCGAAAAGTGCGACCTGCCCTGCTGTAGCCTCCCACACCTGATGCACGAACGACGGATCGTGGGCATCAAGCCCAAGAATACCTGCGAAGGTCAACGCCTCTTCCAGACTCAACCGTAGGTCCTCAGCCTGCAAAAGCATCGCCCGGTGCAATACGCCATGTATGTCATCAGGAACTTGCCGACACGTGATTATGATCGATAACGCATGCGACGCATGCGTTGCCGCCATTTCCGGCAGGGCCAGAAGCCCCTCGGATAGCTCAATTGCCGCGAGGTCATCGATGACAACACAGAGACCGGAATCGCACCTGCGCACCGCACGTACGATTCGCTCCCGATAGTCACACGCAAGCTCATTCGGATCGATATCATCCGTGCAATCCGCCAGTCCACCACTATCCAGGGCCCGTAGAAGCAATCGTAGGATGCCGGACTCGGTGACGCGCTCTCCGTGCATGTCGAGCCAAAGTGGACACCCGAACTCACCCGACGATGCAATCTGCGCCGCCAGCACACTCTTCCCATATCCCCCCGGCGCTTCTAGGATCAGAACGCGGGGACGAGTGCACTCGATCGATCGAGCGAGCCTCCTGCGTGTGAGAATGTGGCCGAAATCAGGTACTCCTGCGTGCTTGAGCCGCTCGCGCATGTGCCCTCCACCCTGGGAGTCACCTGAGGGGTAAAGGGATTCTAGCACTTCGGCGCCCAGTCAGGTAGACAGAGGCTCCCGCGCCCTACGGGTGCTCGGCAACCTTCATCATGTCGTACGCCACGAGCATCGCCCCGATGGCGAGAACGCAGTCCCCGATACTCACAAGCCCACGCCTGGTACGGCCTAGCGGCACAGGAATCCGATCTCCGAGAAACGCCAGATTCGTCTTCTCGTCGGCCTCCACGTGGATAGGCGACTCGTCGAGTCTAGCCCGTGCAGTCGTAACCCGGCTGTCCACGATTCTCGAGAGGTCAACCGGCATGCCGCCGTTTGCGGACACGACGACAATGTTCAGAACCAACCCGCAGGCCGCGAGCAGCATCCAACAGCGATCGGAATTCGCAATCGCAAGCAACAGCAGGCTTGTGGTCATGAGCACCCAGAGCGCCGTGATTGCACCGTCACCAATGCCCATGAAACGCCCGAGTACTGGGACGGCGCCTTGAATGACCATCACAAGGACTACCACTCGCTCGCCCTTAAGAGTGTGCGTCGCGAGTCCACCGATGCTCCGGTACCTGACCAGTCCCGTTCCGACGCCAACAAGGATTCCCAGAAGGAGCAGTTCCACGAGCTCAGTCCAGTTCCGCAGACAGGACTCGCTCAAGTGCCCCAACGACGCGCGGGTCGTACTTCTCGGCCGAGCCTGCGCGAATCACCCCAAGCACATCCGCAGCGCGTGCCTGTGGGGCGCTGTATCCTCCAGCGAACTCATCGAAGTCGGACGCGACACGAATCACCTGGGAGAGCAGTCTGTCAACACCGGTCGACTGCATCACCTCGAAGTCAGCGTGGTGATTCGCAAGGACAGGCCCCAGGTCTGCCAGGAACTCAACACCCTCCACAATTCTGGCACCCGTCTCCCAATGGCAGTCATGCGCACCGGCGCTGTCCTGAATCTTCCCGATGTCATGCAGCAAGGCGGCGAATCCGAGTCTCTGAAGGTGCTTCGGGCGCAGGCCTAGACGCCTGCCCATGGCAGTCGCAAGCTCCGCCACTCTCTCCGCATGACCACTGAACTCAATCTTCTCAAACTCAGCAAGCCTGGCCAGAACGCCGACTGTCTGCGTGTACGCGGTTCGAATCCGCAGCAGCAGGGCGAACGCGTGCTTCATTACCATCATCAGAGTGACGAGCACCGCCACGCCCGCCACGTTCATGGTTGGGTAGACGATAGCGAGAACAATTCCAACCGAGACCTGCCCCAAGTACATTGCGCCAACTAGCCGCACGAGAGACTTGACGGACGACCAGACAGCCTCACCCTCACCGAAAGCCCAAAGTGCTGCATAGGATGCAAGATCGGCCAGAACGTAAGCAGCGGCCAGGACTAGGGCGACTAGCATCGTAGGCACACTCGGTTCAAGTAGCCGCTGGGGAAACCCGAGTCCCTCTGCGGCGTAGCCGAAGCCCAAGACAAGGAGAGGAATCCTCGAGAAGTCTAGAAGCATCAAGCCGGATTGTCTCTCTAGGGCCATTCCCAGCAGGAATGAGAGGATTGCACCTCCGCCCGCTGCGGCGACACCAGCAGGCATGCCCAGCAGAAGAACGGAGGCTACAGCAATACCACAACCTGCCTGGAGGACACCTCCTCGCGACAAGCGAAGCGGCAGCGCGCTGACCAGTGCGTACGACAAAGCGAAGAGACCAATCTCGGGCAAGTCCGCGAGCCTGATGCCAGCCTTGGCGGCAACGGCCACGGCACCAACACCGAGAACCAGAAAGGCTGTTGCGATCAGGGCACGTCGGGTCATGTGCGAGCCTCCCATCGGATATCCCCGCGAAGTACGCGCGCCAGGACATCAGCGTCGACTCTGACCAGGAGCGCCTCGACAACAGACTGGTCGAGGGTGTCACCGGCCGCCCGGCGGACTACATCAGCTGCCTCTGAGAACGGAAGTGCCCGCCGATAGGCTCTGTCCGACGTAATGGCGTCGAACGTGTCGGCCACGGCGAGCACCTTCGCACCCTCAGGGAGCCCACTACCAACAAGTCCGAGCGGATATCCGCTACCATCCATTCGCTCATGGTGCGCGGCGATGAGGGGAACAACCTCCGCCAGGAAGTCGATGCCTTCAAGCACCTGGGCGCCACTGAGGGGATGGAGCTTCACCTCTCCATACTCCTCCGAAGTTAGAGCCGCTGGCTTGGTAAGCGTAGCGACGCTGACGCCGACCTTGCCGATGTCGTGCAAGAGCGCAGCGAGTTCGATAGTCTGCACCGACTCGGGACCTAGCGAGAGCCCGTCTGCAATCTGCCTTGCATAGAAGGCGACGCGCTCTGAATGTCCGCGAGTGTACGGATCCTTCGCCTCAAGAACAGCGATGAGCGAGCGCAGTGTGTCACGGTAGGACTCCGACAAGTGCCTGTACACCTGGAAGGTCTGCCTCGAAACAGCAAAGGGAACGACCACGAGGAGTGCTCCCGGGAGCCCAGCCAGCAGAAGCAATTGGGCCAACACAATACCCAGGAGCGCGAGAACGACGAGACTGACTGAATACGACGAGAAGCTCTGCCGCCAGACTTCACGAAACGGTACGTCCGCCGACAGCGAAATCGCGCCCGCCACGAGTAGCATGTTGGTGAGAGCCTGAACAGCAGCCGCAGCAAGAGCGGCCACGAGGATTTGGAGCGACAGCGCCGGAGTCGGCTGCAAGAGCAGTGGCGCCACCCCGAACGCACTCAGAGTCAAGCCCGCCACCACGCCCGACAGTGCAAGTTGGCTAACGTTGAAGAGCATGCGCAGTGGCGGCTTACGCGCCACGATGTCCTGAGGCGGAATGGCGGAGCAGACGCAAACTATTGCCCCCATGAGTGGTCCGCCCAGCAACACCGCAGCGAACTCGATGGCAAAGGCCAGGGAGACCGACCCGCCAAACGGGATACGGAACGCGAAACACTCCGCCAGGAAACTCAGTGCCCCGAGAAAGAGCGTCAGCCGCCAGTCAGGGACTGCGCCGTCGCGTGCAACAGCAGCGACCGCAACGGTTGCGACCATGGAAACCAGCACAGTGTAAGAGAGTACTCTGTTCTTCAACGGCGCACTCATCACAGGAAGTTCGGTGGGCCGACGCCGTGTAAACAGGGACGAGCTACCAACGGAAAGACGCGCCGCCACCAAGAACAAGAGCGGCCAGAGAGCTGAGAATAACGATCATACGCTTCATGTTGAGAAGACCCCCTCTCGGGATTCACGGTCTTCTCCCATTCCGCTAGTGATGGAAGAACCCTGTCCGCTCCGCTCATTTCAGTGCTGACAGTGTTCAAACCGATTACCACGGCGTCGGCCCAAACTGGGCTATGAGGTTGTCAAGAAGCCAAGACGCCTGTTTATTGCATCAAGCGTGGCCCGGACAATTGAGTCGTTTTCATTTTGCCGGACGAGCGCGGATCCCGCGTACGACTGCTCTCCCAATGGAGAGACAAGCGTAACGCAAGACACAGCAACATGCTCGCGTCCGAGTTGTGTGATGGTTACGTCCTCCAGCGCGAAACTGTGCGCGCCATGAATATACTGCTCGACCGCGCTGAGGGTCGCAAGCGCCACAAGGCGCTGCCTGCCCGTCCGGCTTGCCGGACCGGCGACATCCCCGACGTAGTGATCGCCTTCGATCTCCAGTGTCACGGACACCGTCGCGTGAACACCGGTGACGGTGGCGTTGATGGTCACGATGCGCGCGCGAGCCTCGACCCCTGCGCTCGGTTCAGGCGCGAGAGAGTCCTGACCGAGCTGCGCGATCGAGATCTTCTTGTGATCGATGGGGATGCCGAATCGCGCCATGATCGTGGATTCGATGTCGCGCACGAGTTGCTTCGGCGACTTGGTCGGAAGCGCCAGGATGTGGACTTCCTGGATATTCCCCTCAGGAGAGGCCACAACGCGCGCAGCCTTGATCTCGGCGACTTGCCCGAGAAGCTTTTCGATTTCCTCGATGGAGACGTGCGACAATGCCTGGTCCACAAGTGCTCCCTGCTTCATGTACTACTACTCTAGCTGTCTCCATTCAGTCTGCGCATAGCCCCGAGGGCGCATTCTCTTCGCCCCACTGTATTCGGGCGACAAAGGGAAAGTCAACCGAAACGACAGCCTCGCGCGGTCACATTCCTTAAGCTCACGGCACCAAAAAGGGCGGGACGCCGACTGGCACCCCGCCCCTGACAAACGCTCCTGCTATCTCAGCTGAGGCTCGATCAAGCCGTAGTCCCCATCGTTGCGTCGGTACAGAACGCTGACCGTCTCCGTTTCGGCCGACGTGAACACGAAGAAATCATGGCCAAGGAGCTCCAGTTGCAGGATCGCCTCCTCGGGGGTCATGGGCTTGAGCTCGAGGGATTTCGTCTTCACGATGGCTGGCTCCTCGGCCTCCGGCTCGCCGATGTCCGGCGCGGGCACCGGCGGTATGGCGGCCTTGGGAGAGTGACGATCGGCCATCTTTCCCTTGTACTTGCGGAACTGCGTCTCAAGCTTCTCGGAGACAAGATCAATGGCGGCGTACATGTCCATTGACGCTTCCTTGGCGCGGATGACCGGCCCGCGCGTGATCCACACAGTGACCTCGGCGATCTGGTTCTTCTCGATCGAAGGGTTCTTCTCGTGGTAGATCTCAACCTCGACCGTCATCGTGTCCTGGTCGAGGATCTTGCCCAAGCGGCCGATCTTCTCCTCGGCATAGTCGTGAATCGGCTGGGTGACCGCCATATGGCGTCCCTTCACGATCATCTTCATGTGAGCCCTCCTTGGTTACCGGTCCTGACAAAGAAGATACCCATGCCCCGACGCTATGGAGCACGCGCGTTCGACAAGCGGATGCACACGAGCGTGCGCGGGAAAGGTTAGTTGAATCCGCCGGAGATGGCCAGCACACCAGCTCAGATGATATGGCCGAGGAAGTCTTTGGTGCGCTCGTTCTGGGGGTTGTCGAAGACTTCGGACGGCGTGCCCTCTTCGACTATCACGCCCTCGTCCATGAATACGGCGCGGCTCGCGACGTCGCGCGCAAAGCCCATCTCGTGTGTCACGACGAGCATGGTCATTCCGGCGCGAGCAAGTTCCTTCATGACGTCGAGCACGCCGCGAACGAGCTCGGGGTCGAGCGCCGAGGTGACCTCGTCAAACAACATCACGTGTGGATCCATCGCAAGCGCCCGCGCGATTGCCACGCGCTGCTGCTGACCTCCGGAGAGCTGCGACGGGTAGTAGTCGACCCGGTCGCCCAAGTCGACCCTCTCGAGCTGCTCGATCGCGATGCGATCGGCCTCCTCCTTGGAACGGCCGAGCACCCTACGCTGCGCGAGCATGACGTTGCCCTTGGCAGTGAGGTGCGGGAACAGATTGAAGGACTGGAAGACCATGCCGATGCGCTCGCGCACCTCGTTGATGTCGGTCTTTGGGGCATTGACCTGGATGTCTTCGAGCCAGACCTCCCCGCCGGTGGGTTCTTCTAGCCGGTTCACGCATCGCAGCAACGTCGACTTCCCCGACCCTGACGGGCCAAGGATAACCACCACTTCGCCCTTGGTGACGTCCATGTCGACTCCGCGCAACACTTCGAGGTCGCCGAAGCGCTTATGCAGGTTCTTGATTCGCACCACCGGTTCGGAGTTCACCGTACTGCTCACGGGCGATCACCCACAGTCTTCGGAGTCGAATCACCGGGCGCTATCGCGTGCTCGGACTCGATCGGTTCAGGCATGAGCGCCTCTCGCGCGCCGCCCCCGCCACCCTCCGCTTCAGCGAGCCTACTCTCGAGACCAGCGACGAAGCGCCCGAGCGGAATTGTCACCACGAGATAGAAGCCTGCCGCAAGCATGTATGGCGTCGTGTTGAACTTGGCGGCCGAAATCTCCTTGGCCTTGAGCGCCATCTCCGCCAAACCGACTGCAGCGAGCAAGGCGGTGTCTTTGAACAGAAGAATGAACTCACTCATCATCGTCGGCAGAATGCGCCGAACGGTCTGCGGAATGATGACGTAGGCCATGGCCTGCGGCGTCGACATCCCGAGAGAGCGCGCGGCCTCCATCTGGCCCTTGTGAATCGACTGGATGCCAGCACGGAAGATCTCGGCCATGTACGCCGCGGAGTTCAGGCTCAGAACCACGTATGCACGCATGTACAGTGTGTTCGTGATGCCGAAGAGGCCCGCCTGGTTGAGCCAGGGTACCGTTTCGGTAAGCGTCTTGTAGGCCGGCATCAGCGGGAGTCCGAAGAATACGAGCAGAATCTGCAGGAATAGCGGTGTGCCTCGGATGATGTCGACGTAGATCGTCGCCGGCCATCGCGCCCACCGCGTCCTCGCCATCTTCATGAACGACAGGATCAGACCGAACGGAATCGCGAAAGCGAAAGACACGAGCACGATGGCCAGGGAGACGGGAAACGCCTTGGCTATGATGGGGAATGACTCTTGCGCAACCTGCGGCGACAGGAACTGGTGCGTCACGGTGGACGACTCCCACCAGTCGTAGAACGCTGCGAAGCCTTCGGGTCCCGTGCCGAAGCGAATCTCGTAGTCCCCAATTACCAGGACATCGCCGTCGCTCAAGGGCGCCTGGTCGAACACGTCGCCGTTCAATCGGACGGCCTGTGTGCTCTCCCCGCTCGCCACAACGCGCCACGACGGCTGCTCCCCGGCCTCTTCGGCAGGCACCCGTTCGAGAGTCGCGACTACGCCGCTCTCGATGCCGGAAGTGATGCGCACGTCTCCGAGGCGGCCGATGGTCGCCTCGGGCTCGGTGAGCCGATACACGGATTCGCGAGCCTCTGCCGCCCGTGTGGCTTCGGTGTTGCGGAAGAACACGCGGTCGGGGCGCTGCATCGTCAGCAGTTGCCATGCTAGAACCCCGACAACCAGCGCGGCGATTGCGACGGTGAGGGTTCTGCGCTGCCTGCGAGTCAACGGACCTGCCTCTGCGGGTCGACAATCAGACTGCGGGGTCGGCGGTCACACCGCCGACCCCGCAGTCCAGCAAACCGATACGTGCTAGTCGGCTTTCTTCACCGTAAGCGACTGATTGTTCCAGATGTAGATCTCGGAGAAGTCGACTGACTGCGAGCGCTCCGCTCCCAGGTCGCCCGTGGAGGTCATGCCCGACGCGATCATGTCGAACTCCGCCCCGGCCTTCATCGCAGGTACCAGAGCGTCGAAGTTGTATGTCTTGAATTCGACCTGAACGCCGAGCTTCTCGCCAATCGCAGTTGCGAGATCAACGTCAAAGCCGACGATCTTGTCGCCTTCAACGTTCTCGAACGGCGGGAACGATGTGTCCGAGCCGACCATGATCTTGCCGGGAACGATCAGCTTGAGTTCGGCGGCCGGCTTCGTGAAGCCGCTCGCGTCCGGAAGGGACATCGGAGCCTCGCCAAGCCACTTCTCGTAGATCTCGGCGTAGCTACCATCGGCCACGCACTCCTGCAGACCCCAGTTGATTGCGTCACGCAGTGCGGAATTCTCCTTGTTGAATGCGAAGCCATAGCCTTCGTCGGTCACGATCTCCTCGACGACTTCGATGCCGAGCGTCTGATCCTTGGCGACGTCGAGAGATATGGTTATGTCGTTGATGACGCCGACCACGTCGCCAGCCTGCAGTGCCTGGAACGCACCGAGAACGTCGTTGTACGGCACTACCTCGACGCCCTTGGGCACCAGATTCTCCTTGGCCCATGCTTCGCCCGTCGTACCGGACTGCACGCCGACCTTGTCGCCGGACTTGAGGTCATCGACACTCATGATGCCGGTTGCCTCTTCGGTGGTTTCCTCGGTCTTGGTTCCCTCGTCGCTGCTGCAACCGGCTACGCCAAGAACGGCGAGCGCCAGAACAACAATCAGCGAAAGAGCGAGAAACTTCCGTGCTTTCTCCATCTTTCCTCCTCTAGGACTTGTGCCTCCACGCGAACTCCACTACGTGTGAACGCCCACGAATAACCGACTACGAACGATACACCATCGAGTGAATGATGTGAAAACGCGGGCGGCATATGCAGAAACACCCGCGCTCTATGCACCGACAGAAACGGCGGGCTTCCTACGACGTCGATGCTTCCTCAACCGTCAACTCAGGAAGCTCCCCGACCCACTTCTTGCGGAGCGTATCTAGGACGCCGTTTGCGGCAAGAGTATCCAGGGCCTGACGCACGGCCCCCTCGAGCTCCGTGTTCTCGACAGCCACCGCCACTCCGAGAGCGGTCGCAGTGCCCGCCTGCCCGGCATAGCGCACGGTCGGGTAGTCCCGGGCGATGTAGGCCGCGACTACCGCGTCGCCGCACACGACGTCCACCGAACCGTCCGACAGGGCCTGGAGCGCCTCCCGAAGGGTCGGGAAGGCCTCTGCGGCACCCTCGCCGTACTCGTACTCGAGAGCCCAGAACGCCTCCGAGCCCTTCTGCGCACCGATAGTCATGCCGCCGACCGAGTCGATCGTGAGCGTCTCGACCACCGAGCCTGTCTCCTCGGCGGAAACGAAGAAGCCGGGGCCATTGTCGATGTATGTGCCTGCGAAAGTGGATTCCGTGATCGCACGTTCGGTGAACGGCACCGACATCGCGATGTCGGCATTCCCCGCTTTCAACTCTTGCAGACCCCAGTCCTTGGCGTTGACTACCTCGAGTTCAAGTCCTAGCTCAGCAGCGAGCGCGCCCGCGATATCGATGTCCAGTCCGGCCTGGCGACCCTTGTCCGTGCCCGCGAAGGGAGGGTAGTCGAGATCGACCGTAGCGCGCAGGACGCCCGCTGTCCCTATCGTCGGGGGTGCGACCTGCGGCTCGAGTACGACCACGGGCTCGCTCTTGGTGCAGCCCGCAACAGCACCCAGACCCATGCACATCACCACGACCAGCACTGCTAGCGCGATTCGGCGCATCTCGCTCCCTTCGTACGGCAGTCTCGGTGCTTTCACCCGGCTGACCTGGTCTTTGACCCCACACTCGCATACCGGAGCTTTCGCTTGATGCGATCTCACTAGCGGCCCTCTCGCCCGCCAGCCAGGATGGCTGGACCGGACGGTACGACTTACCCCTAAGACGCGCCATGCTCGCGCGACGGCCGAAACCGCCGGCTTACGTGGGTCCTTTCGGCCGCGTCTACCATGGACTAGGATCGCTTGCGCGACCCGCAACCACAGACCCGAGTGAAAGCACCGTGGATTCTACCATGCGCGGGCCACAACCCCCACCACGATGGCCTCGGCGCCTGCCGACCGCAGGACCCTGGAGGCCGCGTCTGCCGTGGCCCCCGTCGTCATGACGTCGTCGAGCAGGAGGACACTCGCGGGCACGCGCGCGCCAGGCACGAGCGACAACGAGCCGCCGATGTTCGCGCGGCGGTCTCCTCGGCCAAGTCCGCGTTGATCGCGTGCGCGACCGGGCTCAAGCGCCGAGACGATGGGGATGCCGCTCGCGCGGGAAACCTCCTGCGCGATGAGGGCGACGTGGTCGAAGCCTCGACGGACGACTGCCGCGCGCGACGCGGGCACGGGCACCAGGGCGTCGAAACCCGGGGATGCGGACTCGACCGCGTGCCAAAGCAGCTCACCGAGTACGCGGCAGAGCCTGCGCTCGCCGCCGTCCTTGTACAGCGTGATGGCGCGGGACAGTGGACGCTCGAGGAGGCCGACCGCACACGTCGCGTCGAACGCGAGCTCCTGGTTCCAGCACTCGGTGCACACGAGCCAGCCGAATGGCGCAGCGCACCGGGGGCACGGGTACCCAGGGTTGATGGACGCGACGGCGTTTCTGCACGAAAGGCAGAGCAATGAGCCCGGTAGTTCACATCCTGCGCACCGGGTGGGACAGATGGTCTCGAGCAGACCCTCGAGCAGGCTCACGCAGCCTCCCGGCACATGGCGCTAGGAGACGAGCACCTGCCAAAGCGGAATCGTCGCGATGGACGCGACAGTCGTGACGAGTATCGCCGAGGCGATGAAGTCCGTATCGAGGCGGAATCGCGCACCGATCACCAGCGTCAGCATCATCGACGGCACCCCTGCTTCGAGCACGACGAGCCTCAGAGCCGCCGGGTCCTTCAGAACGAACGAGCCGACCCCCCACGCCACGGCCGGCGCCACCGCAAGGCGCAGCAGCGCGAGCGCACCCAGGGGAAGTGCATGTTCACGCAGTGTGCCCAGCCTCAGCGATATTCCGACCGAAATCATGATGAGCGGCACGACCAGTGTGGCGAGCGCGTCTATCGCATTGCTTACAGAAGTCGGAACGGCGACCTGCTGCAGAAGGAGTCCTGCGAAAAGCGCGATGACCGCCGGGAACGCAAGTGCCTCGCGGATCGGATTGATCGGGCGCTCCCCGCTCGACCCGAACCTCTCCGCAATGAACAGGCCCACGAACAGGAGCGCCGCGACCGTGCCGAACACGTCGTAGAAGATGGCCTGCACCAGGCCCGCGTCGCCGAGGACCGCCTGCGAGATCGGGTACCCGATATAGCCGGTGTTGCCGAGAGCCGCGGCAAGCACGAACCCCCCGCACACGACGCGCGGCAGCTTCAGCGCAGAACACGCGAGCCACGCGAGCGCCGCTATCGCGATGAAACAGACCCAGGCGACCGCCGCGATGCCGAGAAGCTGCCGATCGAGCGACGCGTTGTACACCGCGCGGAAAATCATCGCGGGCAATCCCGCGTAGATGATGACGTTGTTGATCGGGCGGGCGTCCTCGGCTTTCAGGACCCCGAACCGGCGCAATAGCCAGCCCACGCCGACGATCGCCACGAAGGACAGGATGATCCGCGCAAGTTCGGCAGCGTCCACGAGGCTACCCGTCTATTGTGACCTCGTTGATGCCGCCCGCTCCCATGCACAGCATCGCCAAAGACATCTCGTAGTCCGGTCGCGCAACGCCGCGCTCGGTGATTATGGCGGTGATGTAGCGAGCTGGCGTGACGTCGAAGGCCGGGTTGAACACGGGAACGTTCAACGGCGCCATCCGGGCCCAACCGTCCAGCTGATACGCACCCCCGCGTCGGGTGACCAGCAGCTCATGGCCCCGCGGCAGGTCGAATTCGTAGTCACCGAACTCCGTGAGCGCGTCGAGCGCGCGGGTCGCCTCGGGCGTGGGAGATTCGAACGTCGAGGACCACGTAACACCCGTGACTTCCTCCTCCGGGCGCTGCTCGATGGGAATGGTGCTCCCATCAGAAGTCAGTAGATCCACCGACGAGCTCGGTGCCGCCACGTAGAACGGGATGTTGTGCTCGTGCGCGAGAATCGCAAGTCCGTAGGTTCCGATCTTGTTGGCGACGTCGCCGTTGGCCGCGATCCTGTCCGCTCCGACGATGACCGCGTCCACGAAGGGCTTGTCGTCCTCATCGCGCAGGTTCATGACCCACGACGCCGCGCTGTCGGTGATGAGCGCGCACGGGATCTCCGCCATCATGAGCTCCCACGCCGTCAGGCGGGCGCCCTGCATGACCGGCCGCGTCTCGTCGATCCAAACGTGATCGATCTTGCCCTGCTCGTGGGCCGTGTAGATCACTCCGAGAGCGGTGCCGAAGTACGCCGTTGCCAAGGACCCCGCATTGCAGTGAGTCAGGATCTTCGATCCCGGCTCGATCAGCTCGGCACCGTGCTCGCCAAGCTTGCGGTTGCGTTCCTCGTCCTCGGCGAGCATCTTCTCCGCTTCTGCCAGGAGCATGGCACGCAGGTCGGAGACGGGGAGCACGTCATTGCCCCACGCAAGCCGCCTGAGGCGCTCCGCACCCCACAGCAGGTTGATCGCGGTCGGCCTGGTCTCGACGATCTCTTGCACGACCTCTTCGAGCCTGCCAAGGAACTGCTCGGTACTCCAGTCGTCCTCGGCTTCGTTCTGGGCCCACGCCGCGATTCCGAGCGCCGCTGCCACCCCGAGCGCCGGAGCGCCACGCACGGCCATGCCCTTGATGGCCCAACACACGCCGGTGTGCGTGTCGCACTCGAGAATGTCGCCAACAAGGGGCAGGCGGGACTGATCGATCAGTCTGACCTTCCCGTCTTCCCACCAGATCGTGCGCGGAATGCGGTCTTCGATGCTCATTGCGGCTCCTTGCCTGGTCGTACGGAATCTGTCATCGGAGACATGCGGTCTCCGGTTCGTCACCGATCTAGATGGTGCCCTCTTGCCAAGACGCCAGATACTTCTGCTGCTCCGGCGTGAGAGTGTCGATCTTCACACCCATCGTTGCGAGCTTGAGAGCTGCGATCCCCTGGTCGATCTCCTCGGGCACCGGGTAGACGCCGGGCGCGAGAGACGCTGCGTTGGCCACGATGTACTCAGCGGAAAGCGCCTGGTTCGCGAAGCTCATGTCCATGACGTTGGCAGGATGCCCCTCAGCGCAGGAGAGGTTCACGAGACGTCCGTCGGCCAGCAGGAAGATCTTGCGGCCGTCTTCGAGGACGAACTCCTCCACGAGCGGGCGCACCTCACGCACGGACACGGCGTGTTCGCGCAGGTGCGCGATGTTGATCTCGACGTTGAAGTGACCGGAGTTGCAGATGATCGCCCCGTCCTTCATGGCGTCGTACATCGGCGTGTCGATGACGTTTATGTCGCCAGTGACCGTGATCCAGATGTCGCACTCCTTGGCGGCCTCGACCGCCAGCATGACACGGAAGCCGTCCATTACGGCCTCGAGTGCCGCAAGCGGGTCAATCTCGCAGATGATGACGCTCGCTCCCAGACCCTTGGCGCGCATCGCAGCGCCCTTGCCGCACCAGCCATAGCCGGAGATGACCACCGTACGGCCGGCGATGAGCCTGTTGGTGGCGCGAATGATGCCGTCGATCGTGGACTGGCCGGTGCCGTACCTGTTGTCGAACAGGTGCTTGGTCATGGCATCGTTGACGCTCACGATCGGGTACTTGAGAGCACCGTCGGCAGTCATGGCCTTCAGGCGGATGACACCGGTCGTGGTCTCCTCGGTCCCGCCGATGATGTCACCGAGCGCCTCGGTGCGCTCAGCATGGATGCGGCCCACGACATCGGCACCGTCATCCATCGTGATGTGCGGCTTGTGGTCGATTGCGGAGTTGATGTGCGCGTAGTACGTGTCGTTGTCCTCGCCCTTGATGGCATAGGTGCGGATGCCGTACTCCTGCACGAGCGCGGCGGCCACGTCGTCTTGCGTAGAGAGCGGGTTGCTGGCGCAAAGCACGATGTCGGCGCCGCCGGCCCTGAGCGTGCGCATCAGGTTCGCGGTCTCGGTCGTCACGTGCAGGCACGCGCTCACTCGCATGCCGGCCAGCGGCTTCTCGACCTCGAAGCGCTCGCGGATGCTCGCCAGCACCGGCATGTCGGCGTCGGCCCATTCGATGCGCGCCTTGCCAGCCGCAGCCAGACCCATATCTTTGACTTCGTAGTCCACTTCAGTTCTCCCTACTCGCGAGCGACGTCTCGTCGCCCTGCGGTCAGCGTTACAGTTCGCGTAGTATAGCAAGCATCAGCCGCGTGAGTGCAGCCTCGGCGCGCGCACCAGCCTCGAGCACTTCCTCGTGCGACAAACCCTCGCCCGCCGCAACGTTCGTGACAAGCGAGAAGCCGAGAACGGCCAATCCGAGCGCCCGCGCACAAGTGACCTCCGGGACCGTCGACATCCCCACGACATCCGCACCGACGCTTCGCAGGTACGCGACCTCGGCCGACGTCTCGTAGCTCGGGCCAAGGAGTCCCGCGTACACCCCGTCGACAAGCGCCACACCCTCCTCGGCAGCCGCATCGCGCGCCAGGGAACGCAGCCCGGGGTCGTATGCGTCACGCATGGGAACGAACGGCACGCCGCCCTCGGGACCGGGCCATCCGATGAGCGGGTTCGTACCCATGAGGTTGATGTGGTCCGAGATCAGCACGATGTCCCCACTGCGCATGCGATCGCTCACGCCTCCGGCCGCGTTCGTCACTATGAGAGTGGACGCGCCGATCGCTGCAGCGAACCGCGCAGGATAGGCCGCGCCATGTGCGCTGACACCCTGGTACTGGTGGACTCGGCCCTGGAACACGGCGACGGGCACCCCATCCACACTGCCGCCGACGATGCGTCCCGCATGACCCGCGACACCGGAGGCCGTCGCCGGGAATCCCGCAAGGTCGCCGAAAGGAATCGTATGTGCGTCCTCGACAAGCTCGCCGAGCGCACCAAGCCCGGAGCCAGCGACGATCACCACGCGCGGGACGGGCGCCCCACTCGCGAGGTACCGCGCTCGGTCGCTTTCCGGTACGTCTAGGCGCTGAGCTTCCATCGCGTCCTCCGGTTCCAAAGGCTACGGGCGCAGACCCTCGTAGGCTCGTATGAGGCGCGCCGAGGCGGCCTCCCAGTTCAGTCCCGCATCCACGATTCCCCGGCCGCGCTCGCCCATGCGTGCCGCCTCGTCGGGATCGTCGCGCAGCCGGACAAGGGCGTCCGCGATGCCGTCGGGGTCGCCCTCCCGGACCGCAAGACCGATGCCATGCTGCTCGACGTAGTCAGCAACCCACGTGCCTTTCGATACGAGCACCGGCACGCCGAGCGCCATGCCCTCCATGGCTTTCACCGGGAAGTGCGTCCGGTAGTTGCCGTACGTCGTGTCGTAGACGGCATAGACCACATCGCATCCCTCGTAGAGCGCGGGAATCTCGTCGTAGGCGACCCGACCGCGCGTCTCGACGCGCTCGTACCGGGTTCCCAGCCGTTCGATATCGTCGGCCGCCGTGCCTCCGCCTGCAAGCAGCGCGCTCATGTCGGCGTGCGGCTCGATCGCCCTCATGAGCGCCTCGAGCTGCGACACGCTTCGCTTCTGGCCGATGAAACAGACTTTGAACGGATCGCCGGCCTCGCGCTGACGGCTAGCGGGCTCGAAACGATCGCGCTCGGGGGCGTTCTCGACTATCGCAAGCCGTGGATCGTCCTCGGCAAGACCCGCGACGAGAGACACCTGTCCGGGGTTCGCAACGACGACGAGGGAAGACCTGCGCACGCCACGGCGCTCGTACGACTTCACAGCCCCGCGTGCCGCAATGCCTTTCCAGCCTCGCTGGGGGATCATCTTGCTTTGCGCATATAGTTCGTGCAGGTCCACGACCAGATGCGCCCCATCGAGTCGCCGCACGGCTCGCGTGCCGACCGGGATGGCGTCGGCGTCGTGGCAGTGCACGACATGGGGAGCGAGATCCGCGACGGCATCCGTCGCCCCCGACCAGAACCGCTGGTATGCATCGAGGTTGCCCAGGCCCGCTCCATGACGCGCGACCGGCCCGACTCGGTGGAGTCGCCAACCACCGGCGCGTGTCTCCTTGGCGGGGAGGGTCTGCGAGCGGTCCCACGCGACCACGGTCACGTCCCATCCCGCGTCGACGAGCGCACGGGCTTCCTTCTCCACCCGCGGGTCGGCGGAACCGTCGTTCGAGAGCACCATCGCGACGGAGGGACGCACGTCACCCATCGGAAGCCCCCTTCCCGCCGGCGACGTCGCGGTACAGGCCCAGCAGCTGTGCGCCGACAGCGGCACGTCCGAAACGCGCGGTCACACTGCGTGAGATCGCTTCGGGATCGAAGGTCCCGAGCCTATCGAGCGCCTGCTCGATCCCTTCGGCGAGGGCGTCGACCCGACCGGGCACGACCAAGACGCCCGTCTCCGGCGTCAGGATCTCGCCGGGGCCGCCGCTGTCCGTGGCAACCGCCGGCAATCCCGTCGCCATAGCTTCCACGAGCGCCAGTCCGAACCCCTCGCGACGTGAGGCCTGCACGTAGAGGTCGGCGCGATGCATGGCCGCCAACATGGCCTCTCCTGTGAGAGCACCGAGAAATCTCACGTGATCACCAAGTGAGAGCGCGGCAGCCTTCACGCGCAGGTCCCCTTCGAGAGCGCCGCCTCCAACGATTTGGAGCTCGATGTCAGACCCGTCTGTGATGATCCGGGCAACAGCCTCGAGAAGCAGGTCGTGGCCCTTCTCGGGCACGAGCCGACCGATAGAGAGGAGTCGCGTGGGTCCACCGTGCGTCTCTCGCACGTACGGAGCATAGATGCCGTCGTCGAATGCGTCCGGGATCACCCGGACGTGCTCTCGGGCGATTCCCAGTTCGCGAACGCAGTCCTCGGCGAGTTGCGTCCCGACGCACACCACCGCTGCGGCGCGCGACGCTGCATCGCACAGAGCGGCCGTCCATGACGGCTTCGCGAGGTTGGAGTACAGATCGGAACCGTGCACGGTGACGATCACGGGCACACCAGTCCGACCGGCCAAGGAGACTGCCGCCGCGCCGCTCGGGTAGAGCTCGTGCGCGTGAACGAAGTCGGGGCGGTGTCTTTCGAGCGCACGCGCGAAAGCGGCTGCCGACGCACGCGCCATCGACGCCGAGACGGTCGCATAGAGAGCGCGGCGCGGCAAGACCGGGTACCTTGGGCGGTCGACATGCCAGCCGAACATCGTGTCCGGACCAGTCACATAGGGTCGCCCAGACACCCCGGAAAGTGCCCGCGGCACCCACGGCACCGGGGCGATGGCACGCCACGCGACATCGGTGTCGGTCGCGCGCATCTGCTCGACAACGAACGTCCCTCGATGAGGCTGAGAGGGGTTGGGAAACTGCCTGGTGAACACCAGGCCGCGCAGCGACGCTGAGTCCGCCGGGCGTGTCACTGTCGCCTAGCCCGCAGCGCCCGCACGAGGACGCCTCATGCGCTCGCGCAGGCCCGCCAACACCACACCAATGAAGAGACCGAGGAGTCCACCCGCGGCGACGTTCTTCGCCGCGCTCGACCCAACTGCGGTCTTGGACACCGAGGGCTCCCCGGGGTAGGTGTAGGCGGTCTTCATGAAGTCGAGCGCGGCCTGATCCGTCTGCATTGCGCGCTCGATGTTCCACGCACTCGCTGCGGATGTCTGGCCCGGCAAGGAGTGCTTCTCGAGCTGCACGATAGCCTCTTCCGACGAGTCGATGAGCGCCTGCAGGCGCTCATACTCCGGCCGGGCAAGTTCGTTCTCGGCGGCAACAACCTCCGTGGCAGCCGCGTCGACAATCTCCTTGGCGGTGTCCTGCTCGGGGCCGGTGAAGGTGACGACGACCTTGTCCTGGGGATTGCCGCTCGTGAACGCGTTGAGCCCGGACTTCACGGTCGCGGCATCCTCTCCGACGACTGCGGCGACCTTCTCCGCCAACTCGGCGGTCTTGGCCAACGACATCACCTCATCGGGCTTGGGCAACCGTGCGTAGCTCGCGATGCTCACGTTGTCCACGCGCACGGTCGCCTTGGCCTGGTAGGTGATGGTCTCGCTCGACCCGACGGCGAAGGCCACTCCGGCGGCAACAACGGCCACGACAGCGACGACCCACCAATGGCGGCGTATGATCTCGATCCACTTGGCAACGGTGGTCTCAGTTGACACGATCGGTCTCCTCATCTCGAGCGGCGAGGCGATTTGCCGCAATCGCAAAGGCAACGAACAGCCAGAGGTAGTCGAAGTATAGATAGTACTGGAACAGTGATTGCACCAGTAGGCTCACGAGGCCCGCCGCAGCGAACGATTCGGCAACGGTCCAGGACGCCAGCCTGCGCCGCACGAACGTCCTGACCAGCGTCCACACAAGCACGACTTCGGCGATGATGCCAGCCATCCCCATCTCCGCCCACAGCGCGAGGGGGAGTTGGTGCGGGCGAATGACGCCCGACAGCGTCCCGGCAGCACGGTACGCCGGGAACGCGACATCGTATGCGCTGAGCCCTGTCCCGAACGTCCAGTAGTCACGGATCATCTCCACCGAGGACCCGACCATGTAGTAGCGGGTGCCGATGGAGTTGTCCCCGCCAACGTCACCGATAGACGCGATGCGTTCGATGATCGCCTCTGGTCGTGCCGCAAACACCGCAGCGACGAGCACCCCGCCAAGGATGACCAGCCACAGGCGGCGCTTGGGCGGCGCGGTCATGACGAGCACCACAGCCCCGACAGCGACGCCGACCCATCCCGTTCGGGAGAAGGTAACCAGCACCGCGCCACCACAAAGAGCGCAGCATCCCAGCAGCGGTGCCACGACACGCGATCTGCGCGCGTGGAGCAGGTACCCAAGCGCGACGATGAATGCAAGACTCGCGAAGCCCGCGAAGTAGTTCGGGTCGTCGAACAGAGCGCCCACGCGACGCATCACGACGCCACCCTGCCTGACCTGGATGACATTGCCGTAGTCGAAATCCGGCAAGAAGTACTGCGCGAGAGCGAACGCCGAACTCGCGGCTCCGGTGACCATCAGCGCGCTGGCGACCCAGCCGAACACGCGCCGGCTGCTCATGGCGTTGGCGTAGAGCAGGACGAAGGCCCACAAGAAGGCAAGCCGGATAATCGCGACGATCGTGTCTCGGCGATCGAGCGAGAAAGGCAACGACCACACCGCGGCCAGCACCAGCAGCGCCATGCCGATGTCGACGATCGAGAACCGCACCTTGGCGTCGACGCGCCATGCGAGAGCGACAGCCCACGAGACGAGCGTGAGACCGAGCATCACATGGAACGCGGTGATGGTGACCGAGCCGGAGGAGAGCACACGGCCGTACATGTCGAGCGGCAGCGTCACGACCATCAGCACGGTACCGATCTCGAAGCGCCAGAGGATGAGGCCGGCGGCGGCGATGCCGAGCAGCCCGACCGCGAGTGTCGTCCCACGGGACACCGCGTAGCCGGCGATCGCACCTGCGATCACCGTTCCGAGCAGCCACAGGAGCGTCTCGGTCGAGACGATGCGGGGAGTCGCAATATCCCCCGCAGACCCTGCCTCAGCCGACTTGCGCAACAGCGAACCTCTCTTCTATCCTCAGACCGAATCGCGCAGCTACCCGCGCGTCACCGACAACTCCTCGCGGCCGAGGGCCGTCTCCGCCTATGTCACGTTGCGTCCTCATTATGACCTACGAGTTCCCGCCGACGGGAGGCGGGGGCGTCCAGCGCGTCGCAAAGTTCAGCCGCTACCTGCCCGAGTCTGGCTGGACACCGGTCGTCGTGGCCGCTGAGCTCGTACCCGGTAGGCCGCTGGACGAATCGCTCGCGTCCGAGACCGCTTCCGTGCGGGTCGTCAGAACACCGGCCCGCCATGTCTCCTCGGCCATCTCCCGGCTCATCAAACCTGCCAAGGAGATAGCTGCCGGCAGCTCCCGCGACGCCACGCCCGAGCGCACCGCCGTAGGCACACCGGCGCTTCACAAGCCGTCGCTTTCGCGACGCCTCGCACGATGGGTCACCGTACCAGACGACGCCGTCTTCTGGAAGGGACCCGCGACCGACGCCGCAGTACGACTGGGGCGCGACTCCGGCGCGGAGGCCGTCATCGCCACCGGGCCTCCGTACTCGGTCGTCGTCGCAGGTGCGGATGTAGCGCGCAGGCTCGGCGTGCCGCTTGTCGCTGATATGCGCGACGCTTGGGACCGGAATCCCGGCGCGGTCGTGCCCTCACCCCTACATCGCGCCATCTCCCGGGCGCAGGAACGCCGCTCGCTCGCGGCGGCGACCGTGGTCACGTGCACTTCGCTCGCTATCGCTGACGAGGCCCGCGCGTTCGGGGCCGGACGTGTGGAAATCATCCCTAACGGCTTCGATCCCGGCGACCTTCCACAACCGGCACGCGATGCGGCAGCACCGCTGCGAATCGCGTTCATGGGCCGCATCTACTTCGCGCAGTCCGATCCGACACCGCTCCTCGAGGCCATGGCCCGGTGCGCGACCAAAGCCGGACCGGCGTCGCGGATCGGTCTCGACATCGTCGGGACGTGGCCCTCATCCGTCGAGACCGCTGTGGAGAGGCTCAGCCTAGGTGACCGCGTGCACTTCCACGCGTACCGGCCGCACCGCGAGGCACTGGCGATCGTGGCCCACGCAGACGTCGGCCTGGTACTCGTCGAGGACCTTCCCGGCGCCGAGGCGACCGCGCCCGCCAAACTCTACGAGTACCTCGGCCTCGGCATGACCGCTATGGTCATCGGCCCGACGGACGGCTTTCCCGCCCGCGTCATCGGCGAGACAGGCGGCGGCTTCGTGCTCTCGACCGACGACGCACCCGGGCTCGATGCGGCCCTGCGCGAGCTCGCAGCCGCGAAGACGTCGGGTGCGCTTCCCTCGCCCGACCCGGAGGCCGTCGCACGGTACGATAGACGCCGACAGGCACGCGAGTTGGCCGGCGTCCTCGACAGCATCTCCTCGGCAAGTGGGGCGGTGACGCGCCGGTGAGCGAACTGCGGATCTGCATGCGCCTCAATAACGCCTTCACCCACGACCGGCGAGTCCGACGCGAAGCCGAGGCTCTCGTCGAAGCCGGCCACGAGGTGACGGTGGTCGCCGACCTTAAGGGGAACGTGCCTGCAGGAGAGAGTGTCGCCGGCATTCGGGTGCATCGGATCCGCAAGACAAGCCGGATCCCCTACTGGAGCATCATCGCACCCTTGCGCGCAGAGGCGGCCGACGTCTACCACGCACACGACATCGATTCGCTGTTCCCGTGTCTGGCCGCATCACGGCTGGGATCCAAACGCAGTCTGGTCGTCTACGACTCCCACGAGCTGTGGAGCGGCCACGCCCGCGACAAGGTGCATGCGAAGCGCCGGGTGCTCGTGCGCTACGAGGGCACGATGCTGCGTCACGCGGACGCGCTGATCACGGCCTCGCCGGCGTACACGGACGAGATCGTCTCGCGCTACCGCTTCGGCGGAACCGCGATGACCCTTCTGAACGTGCCGCGCTACTGGACTGACGAAGAACTCGCGTGGGACTGGGGATGTCGCGACGCCGCCGGAGAGATCCGCATCGCCGCCGTCTCGGTCTTCCAGCATGGCCGAGGAGCCGTACAGCTGATCCAGTCCCTCGCCCACCTGCCCGCCAATCATGTGGTCGAGCTGATCGGCCCCATCGCACAGCCGGACTACGAAGCGCTCATGCGCGCGGCCGCCGAGCCTTTCGGCGACCGGGTGCGATTCGCCGGCGCGGTGCCGGCTGCCGAGGTCATCCCCCGGCTCGCGCAATGCCATGTCTCGACGGTCCTGATCGAGCCGCTCTCTAAGAGCTACCGGCTGACCGCCCCGAACAAGCTCTTCGACTCGATGGCCGCCGGTACCCCGGTCGTGGCCTCCGACATGCGCATGATCGCCCAGATCACGCGCGAGACCAACATCGGACGCATATGCGATGTGTCCGATCCCGCTGACATCGCCCGCGCTGTGCGAGAGGTCGTTGCCGACTTGCCTGCGCTGCAGGCCAGTGCACGCGCAGCCGCTACCCGGTACAACTGGGACGCCGAGCGCTCCAAACTCGTCGAGCTCTACGCGGACCTCGGCAAACGGTTGCGCAACACCTAAGGACGCGACTTCGGGCAAACCGCTATCCTTGGCGGGTATGCACGGCACACGTGGAGGACGAGTGACGACCCCAGACCCGAACCAGGGCCCGATCGACGCAACCGAGCCGCTCGACGCACCCGACGTCGCCGATGACACGACCGGGCTCGCCGAGGAGCCTGAGACCTCACTTCTCGAGCGCGCATTGCGTGCCGCCGGCTCCGACGCCGCTCGCTACATCCCCGTGCGGTTCATCCCGGCACTTACGTCGCTGGTCACCACCCCGATCTTCACACGCTGGATCGACAAGGCCGACTACGGTGCCTTCTACCTGATCAGCCCGATCGCCTCGCTCGTCGCCGCCGTTTCGGTGGGCTGGCTGCAGTCATCTACCGTCCGCTTCTACTGGCCCTCTCACAAGAAGGGCAAGGTGGACGCGTTTCTGAGCACGGTGATCTGGACGGGGCTCACGTCGCTGGTGGCCTTCGCCCTCGCCTGCGCGATCGGTGTCTGGCTCGGTGCCGCACACATCGACGCAGCGATTATGCGCCTCATTCCCATGTCGCTGTTCTACTTCATCACCTTCACATGGGCGGGGCTTCTCTTGCAGGTGCTCCGTGCGGCGAACCGTTCCGCTTCGTACGCGAAGCTCTCGATCGGCGTCACGCTGCTCGTCACAGCGATCTCTGTCGGACTCGTGCTCGCAGGCTGGGGCGCCACTGGAATCTTCGCCGGAGCGGCGATCGGCAATCTGGTCTTCCTGCCATTCATGTTGCGGGCCGTCCGCGAGGAAGGCGACATCGTCCCCCACGGCCTCGACCGGCCACTGCTTCGCGAGATGCTCGTTTACGGCGCACCGCTGGTGCCCGTCGGGCTAGCCGGCTGGGCGCTGGCCGTGCTCGATCGCTTCGTCATCCAGGCCTTTCGCGGGCCGTCCGAGGTCGGCCTATACGCAGTCGCCTACAGCCTCGGCGACAAGATCATGCAACTCGTGACCATGCCGCTCATCCTCACGATGATGCCGTCGCTCACCGAAGCCTACGAGAAGCGGGGCCAGCGTCTCGCGGAGCAGATGCAGACCCATTTCACGCGCTATTTTGCCCTGCTGACGCTCCCCCTCCTGACGGGGCTCACGATCACGTCTCAGGTCTTCATGCGAGTGTTCACCGGCCCCGATTATCGCGAGGCGTACGCGGTCCTTCCCATCGTCGCTGCCGGCTCAATGCTCGGCCAGCTCGCGAACATCGCGGGCACGGGCCTTGGCATGCACAAGAAGACCCGGCTCATCATGGTCAATACTCTGGTGGCAGCGGCCTTCAACGTGGCGGCGAACATCGTGCTGGTGCCGCGAATCGGCTACATGGCCTCGGCCATCAACACGGTTGCCGCCTACGGAATACTCCTCTTCATGACCTGGCTGCAGTCGAGGCGCTACATGCGCTGGCTGCTGCCCTGGGAATCCCTCGTGCGCATCGCTCTCGCGTCCGCGGGCATGGGGGCCGTCGTCTGGGGCACCACACTCATCCTTCCCGCAACGCTATGGGCGCTGATCGCCGAGGTCTGCATCGGTGTGGCAGTCTATGGGACACTGCTCGTGGCGTTCGGTGGAGTACGTGCCGAGGAGCGCGCGTTCGTCCGCACGTTAGCGGCCCGCGGCATGGCACGCCTGCGCCGCTAGCCGCATGACCGAGGTCGTCGTGGAGGTTCACCAGTGCGAATCGGAGTCGTGACCGTCTCGAGGAGCGTCCATACGCGCGTATTCGTCGAATACCTCGTCGACGCCGGCCACGAAGTCACGGTCATCACGAACCGCGACCGCTTCGAGGTCGATGGCGTGCGCACCATCAACGTCCGCCCCTTCAAGGGTCGTCGCTTCAAGCTCTCCGACCGCACTCTCCTCGGCATACGTGATCGCAGGATCGGGCGGGTGCTCGAGCGCGAGCGCTTCGATGTCGTCAACGTACAGATGCTCATGAGCGACGGGGTCGCGGCAACGCTTCTGTCCCCGTCGCCGGTCGTGCTCACGCTCTACGGATCCGACGTCTACCACCGCGACCGCCTGCCCGACGACTATCTGCGTCGACTCCCCGAGGCGCTGCAGCGAGCGCACACCATCCACGCCTGTTCCGAGCACATGGCCGAGGAGCTGGTGCGTGTCGGAGCGCCTGCGGAGCACATCGTGACGTTCCAGTACGGCATCGACCCACAACGCTTCGTCCCGCTCGCCGAAGCCGATCGCGCACCGCGCATCATCTCGTCACGGCAGCTCAAGCCGCTGTACCGCGTGCACCTCGCAGTGGAAGCAATGCCGGCTGTCCTTGACCGATTCCCGGATGCGCGCCTCGTCATCTACGACCGCGGGCCCGAGGAGCCGCGCCTGCGCGAAGCCGTGGCGCGACTCGGCATCGGCGACGCCGTCGAGTTTCCCGGGTTCCTGCCTCCCGAGTCACTCGCCGAGGATCTAGGACACAGCGCGGTCTGGGTGTCGATAGCCGAGTCTGACGGAACACCGATCTCGCTGCTCGAAGCAATGGCAGCGGGCGCGTTCCCGGTGGTAGCGGACATCCCCACGCTGCACGAATGGCTTTCGCCGGATACTGCGGCGTTCGTTGGCGACCCAACGCCGGAGACTCTTGCGCACGCTCTCATCGGCGCGCTTGAGCGAGCACGGACCGGGAAGCACATCGAACCCAACCGCCGCGCCGTCACCGAACGGGCAGACCGCACTGCGAACCTTGCACGATTCGAGCGTCTGCTCCAGAACGCGGCCGTCGGGCGCAGCTCATGGGGGCTCCTGGTTTAGTCGACGGCATAGGGATGCGTCCTGTGTGAGGCCGATTCCATTGATGCTTCGAGGATCTTGAATCGGCCGAACGAGCATCCCGTTGCCGTCGCGGCGGCTGATGTACTCCAGCTTGGTCCGCTCTCTCAGAATGATGCACGCCCATCGGCCAAGGGCACAGACATCGGTTCGGTCAAGAGCGTTTGGCACGCCAAAGAGCGCGCTCGAATAGGCATCTCACTGGCATCTCACTGGCATCTCACTCAAGCACAGGGCTATTCCCAAGCGCCACATCGGCGTATTCTATGCGGGGGGGGGTATCAGTCCAAGGGTATCAGTCCAAGCGAAGGGAGGAACCATGAGTCGTCGCATTATTGTCGTCTTGCATCTCGTTGTTCTGCTGCTTGCGTCTTCGGTGACGCATGCATTCGCGGAGGAGAGCCTGCCACACTACGTGCTTGGCTATCAGTACTCGAAGTCGTATGCGGGCATGCAGGGCAGCATCTGGGCCTACAACTGGTTCACGACCGAGAATGAGCCTGGCGGGCATCACGTCAGTTCGTTCTACATCAACCCAGATGGCTGGGAAGGGCTGATGGATGACTACATCGAAGCCGGTCTCTGCAAGGGTGCGTTCACAATCTACTCCGGTAGCGGAGATCAGCGCCCGGTGTTCTTCCATGCCTATGAGGACTATCCAAAGGTGGTCACTCAAGTGTATCGAGAGCACGGCAGGGCCAGCATCGGCGCGTGGCATACGGTGAAGATAGCAAACTACCAGACGTCCACCGGTGCCCCCAGTGACTGGTGTGTGTACTTCAACGGCGTTTGTCGCGTGGATTCGGCCCCGTATGGCTGGTACGTCGGACAGCCCATCACAGCCTCAGAACGGAAGCTGGTGACTGATCATAATCACTCAGCGTTCTCCGGACTGATGAATCGCAAGCTGTCCGGTACGCACGCGAACTGGACGTCCATCGCATACTACGACAATGACATCGGCTACCGCCCGTTCACGGTAGGCGGGAACGCGTGGAACTGCATCATACAGTAGCCCGAGTTCTGGAGGTCTCGAAGTGAACAGACAGCGTGAGTTGAAGAAGCTAGCAGTCTTGGCGGCAATGGTTCTGGTCGTATCGATTGTCGGCTGCGGAAGCGGCTCCGCGGACGTCGGGTCCAGCCCAGCTGCCCCCTCAGCATCGAAGTACGAGCCGACCGGCAATGAGACGTTTCCGGAGTTTGCGACGGTCGAAGAGGCCCAGAAACAGATTGCGTTCAAGCCAAAGGTGCCCGCGAAGGCGATCGGCAAGCTGAAGAAGGTCGTTGTGCGAGATGTTGACGGGGGGAAGGAGCTGCCCACGTCGAAGAAATCCGCTGACCTTCACTATGAGTCATTCTGGATCGCGGAGGCGCCCTTTGCCAGTGCGGAAGAAGCGGCAGCTCAGCTCGATAGATTGATGTCGCTGGACGAATCGCCAACGTACCTTATCGAGGTGTCGGTGCACGGCCTCAGAGCTCTTGCGCATGACCCAGTGAACATTCCCCTCACCGAGAACGCAGATGGGACCTTCTCAGGCGGTCTCAGAGTAGACGGCTCTTCGGTAGTCTGGGTCGACGGAAACATGCTCTACAACATGGCAAGCGACAAGCTGAAATACAGAGAGCTTCTCGACATCGCAGAGTCGATGTACTAGGCAAGTCACGGCGAGAGCTGCCCCATCTGGCATCGCTCTCAAGTCCAACTCCAGACGACACAAGTACAGCGCATCATCATTGGTCATGGGGCGGCGCTCTTTCTGCTTGAACCTTGGGCAGTCCTTGCAGAAGCGATGCGCCGCCCCAATCAGGGCGACAACGGACCCCGAAATGTCGCGACGACTCGGAGATAGGACAACCTAGTCGAGCACCTGTGCGATCCGGCGCACGACCTCATCGCTGACTGACGCTGTCCCGCCCACGATCACAAGACGTTCGCACGTGCCGGCACAGCTCTCGAGGTATAGCTCTGTCGCGCGGGGCAGCGACGAAGTCGCCGTCAGCACCAGCGGGTTCTTGTTCGCCGCTGCGAGCACGCCGCCGGTAACGGAGTCCGGGAATCTCTCCCCGGTCGCTACGTACACCTTGGTGACGACGAACCCGAATGAGCTCTGACACCACCGCGCAGCCTGCACCGCGACGTCGTAGCGAGTACCTGTCGTCCCAAACCGCTTCGCCGGTGCAGTCTCGCCCGTCACGGCCAACAGCTGCTTCATCGCCGCGTCACCGATAGTGTTCGGTCCGCCGAAGACTGCGCACTGCGTGGCCCCGAGGTCGCGGAGAACGTTCCCCGAACCGGCGGGTAGTCTGCTCGAGGCGATCAGCACGACGGGGCGTCCCGATCCGGCCGACGTCGCGCTCGCGATGGCCGCATCAGTCCACTTCTCGCCGGATGCTACGAGCACCATCGACCCGTCCGCTCCGAGCGCCTTCATCTTCATGGCAACGCTCGCAGCGGTCCCATAACGGTCGGTACCATACCGCGTGCTGCCGGCCAGGCGCTCAACGTTCGCAGAGCCGAAGACCGACGCGATGGTGCTCGCAACGACCGGCTTGACGCTGGCCGTCCCCCCGACGATGTAGGCTTTCGTCGCACCAAGGCCTTTGAGCCTTGTCAGCTCCGAGATCATGTCCTTGGTCAACGCATCGGCGTAGACGAGGAGTACCGGCCCCTTTGCAAGTCCTGCGAGCCCGGACGCGGTGAGCGAATCAGCATACTTGGCATCAGCGCCGTTGGCGATGACGACCGCTTGCGGCAGACTCCCCGTCGGATACAGGTTGCGTGAGACCTCGACCGCGGTTGTGTAGCGGTCGCTGTAGGCGATGCGATCGTACGGTACGCCCACGTAGTACTTGCGGCTCTTCAGTCCAAGAGCGCTCGAAAGAGTGTAGCCGCCGACTCCGGTTGACTTCGCACCGTTGGACCAGGTCAAGGTCACCGTATTCACGAATCCCGAGTCCGGGAAGCGGTAGATCGAGATCGACTTCACCCATACCGTGCTCCCGGCCCCGGAGGGCTCCCCCGTGATCTTGGGTGCGATGGCCTTGGCGATCTGCATGCCGTCCTTCGTCACAGATGGCCAGGGGTCGTTCGGGCTTCCGGCGTCATCGCAATACGGATCGTCGACTCCACCGAAGTAGGGGTACGACGTCGAGGGGAATCCCGTGCCCGTCCATATGTTTTCGATCTTGGCGGTATGCCCGCCTGAGCTCGAGTGGAAGAACGTCTGCACGACGTTGTCGTACGTGGACGGCGCCTTGCTGTGCTTCACGACCTTGCCGGCCGTCCCGTCGACAGCACTGTTCAGCGTATCGTTCTCTGAGCTGTATCCCACGTAGACCTGATCATCGGTATCACACTCGACCGCGCGGTTCACCTTGTAGGCGTAGTACGCGTACGAGCGCGCCATGACGGCCTGCGTCTTCAGTGCATCCATGTCCCAGGAAGCGCTCCCCATCTCGCCGGGAATGACGCCCTTGATGTAGCCCTCCATGCCGAGGAGATTGCGCAACTGCACGGTGCTCGTGCCGGCACGCAACTCCATGTCGCCGCGGTACCAGCGGTTCTCGAGCATGCGGTAGCCGGACTTCTCGGCGACCTGGATGATCCTCGGCGAGGCGTTGGTGGTCACGCGCACCTTGTCGCCGAGCGTGCCGAAGCTCGTCCCCTTGCTGCCGGTCGCCTTGACCTTGCCGCTCGCGGCAGTGAAGGTGACCGCCTCATCTGCCTGGCCAGCCGTACCGGCGACCGTGAGCAGCTTGCCTGTGGACGGTCGGAGCGTGTAGCTCGTCTTGAACGCGTGTGATGTGTCGAGGTAGACGGACATCTCTGGGTCGCCGATCGTGCCCAGATACGAGCCCGGGAAGTAGTACGTAGAGATCCACTCCCAGGACTTGCCGTGCTCGGCCCAGCCCTTTGCGCCCCACTGGCTCATACCGATACCGTGCCCCCAGCCAAAGCCGGTGAAGGTGAAGTCGGGGTATGCGGCCGCAACCGCCGGAGCAGGACCCGTCATCCCGATGCCGGCGCACAATGCGACGGCAAGTGCAAGGCGGACGATGCGGAGAAGCCGCACACGACCACGACTACAGTCATATCTGAGATACCTCACAAGCCGGGTCCTTCCAGGTAGCAGAGGCCACGAGCCTGCCGAAGCGAGCCTCTGGCCATCAGTAGCTGTTCATCTCCATCTTCACGAACATCTTCGATATGTACGCCGAGATCGAAGCGGGTCCACCCGCGACGACAGCATCGATCTCCTCGGCACGCCGATTGTAGACCCACTGGCGAACATACCCCGGCATGGCACTCTTGCCCACAAGGAGTATCGGCCGCCCTTCGCGAGCCGCGAGAGGTCCTACGACAAGCGCATCGGGAAACACCTGGGACGACGCTATGACCGGTCTCAACCGGGCGGCCTCGTCGTAGCGAGCGTTGAACACCGCCCAGTTGGTCTCGTAGCGCGTGGCACCGGCCAGTCGCGTGTACTCGATACCCTCGAGCACGGCCTCGGGCAGGGTCGTCGTGCCACCCACGACCGTGACCGGCCGCTGCTTGTCGCCGCCGACGATGTAGTCCTTGATCTGTGGGGCGAGCCGGGCTCGCGATGCGAGCAGTATCGGCTGGCCCTTCTGCGCGGCGCTGGCCGCGATGCTGAGCGCATCGGGGAAGACCTCGCCAGATGCGACAACGACCCCAGTCGAAGGCTCGCTGCTCATCTCGCGGGCGACGTTCATGGACACCTCGTAGCGGTCCCTGCCCCCGATGCGGCGGACCTGCGCCGGCTTGCTCACATCGAGTCCCGCCGCGGCCGCGGCCTCTCGCACCACGCTGTCGGGCACCGAGTCCGGGCCGCCCACGACGACTATCCGCGAGGGTGCGAGTCGCTTGATCTCGCCGGCGATCACGTTCGGCAGCTTGTCGCCACCGGTCGTCAGTATCGGGCCCCCAAGCTTGGTGGCGAGCGGTGCGGCCACGAGGCTGTCGGCGAACTTGACTCCCGACGCAAGGACGACCGCTGGAGCGCGATCCCACCCGGCCCGTGAGACTGCGGCTGCCGTCTCGTACCGGTCCGCGCCCCACCAGCGATCGAACGTCTCGTCGACAGTCCTGTCGGCGAACCGCTCGATTCCGTCGGCGATGCCGCGCGCGACCTTGCCTTGATACGACGACGACCGAAGCCGCGACAGCTCGGACGAGTTCGACATGAAGCCGCACTCGACGAGCACGGCTGGCATGTTGCTCCACCGGATCACGTAGAACTTCGCCGAGTGGACACCCCGGTCGGACGCACCGGTCGCGTCGATCAGCTCGTCTTGCACGTCCTCGGCGAACTGGTTTCCCAAGGGATCGTTCGGCGCGCGGTACGATTCCGCTCCAACAGCCGAGGAACTGGCGGCATTGTTGTGAATGGATACGAAGAGGTCGGCGCCGGACGCGTTGGCGACATCACAACGGGCCTGCAGATCCTGCCGAAGCCGGTCGGTCGAGTCGGTGGCTGGCCAATCGGAGTAGCGGTAGGCGTCAAGCTTGGAGTCCCACAGCCAGGTCTTGATGCCGCCGCCCCGGTAGACCTTGGTGTCATCCGACCGCGTGAGCGTTACGCGGTATCCGCGCGAGCGGAGAGTCGCGGCGACCTTCTTGGCTATCGCCAGGTTGAGAGTCTTCTCGGCAGTCCCACCGTAGTAGGCGCCCGAGTAGCCGCCGCCATGTCCGGCATCGATGGCGATGTGCAGCGAAGCGGGGCGGATGGGGTCAGCGAGGGCGGGAGTCGGAAGCGTGGCGCAGATCAGAACCGCAACACACGCGAACCTAACGAGACGCCAGAGACGGCGCTGTGTCGCCTGAGTGGAAAGCATACTCACCCAATCTGCTACGAATAGACTACGACTTCGACACGTTCAGGCCGTTCAACGTCGCAGTATAGCATCGCGCGCCCCTTCCGGCCAAAGCGGCTACTGGCGCGTCTGAACGAGCGTGCCCAATGGTACCTGCGGGAACAGCTCGAGCACGTCCTTGTTGTACATGCGAATGCATCCGTGTGACGCCTTCGTGCCGATGACCCATTCCTGGTTGGTGCCGTGTATCCCATACGCCGTATAGACGTAGCGGGAGCCGCTCTTCCGGAACAGACGCATCTTCCTCGGTCCATAGACGCTGGTCGGGCTCGTGTGGTACTTCGCGAGAATCTTCCATAGCGCCGGCGGCGTTTCCATGCCGTCGCGGCCGATCGCTATCGGATATGCCCTCACGAGCACGTCGTTCTTCACCCAGTAGAGCCTGAAATCCGACTTGTCGATCACGATGCTCGTCGACGCCGGATACGACAAGCGTCGTATCGTCTTCGTCGACGACCCGCTCTTGCCGTCCGGATTCCCGGCCACCAGCTTCAACGTCCCGCCGTCCTTGGGCATCTCCATGGCCCCGAAATCAACCGTCGCAAACGGCACGGCCGTCCTCGTTCCCACGAGCTTGGTGCCGGCGTAAAGCGCCACCGTCGTGGTGTTGACTCCAAGGCGGGTCTTCACTCGACCCTTCTTGGCCGTCCGCGAATCCGGCGACAGGAACAACGGCGCTGCCGGCGCCCCTGCAAGCTCCGACATCACACTCTTCGAGACGCTGTGAGATCCGCCCAGAACCAGACACCGGCCAACCGGCCCATACGCCCCGCCAAGGACCCTTGCCGGGTCTTGCGATATGTTCCGCGTCTCAGTAAGGAGCAGCGGTCCACCAAGGCGGCCCATCAGGGCAGCGCCCGTCACCGCATCGGGCAGCTTGGCCACGAGTGCCACGTCAGCTGTCCCAAGGAGACCGCGCTTCACGGCTGCCCGCGCTATCTCGGCCGAGGTTGCGTACCGGTTGGCGCCTGACCAACGCGCACTCGCGCGAACGGCGCTGGCAGTGGTCTTCGAGACCGTCGCGGTGCCGCCTGCCACGACCACGTCAGTCGCCGCAAGCGACCTGAGAGCCGAGGCGGTAGGCCCGGGAACCGAATCACGAGCCACAAGCAGAATCGGCACACCCCTGGCCGCAGATACGGCAGACAGGGAGAGTGCGTCGAAGAACGTGTTTGCGTCGGCGCCATTGGCAACGAACACGGTGCCGGGCCGGGTGCGACCGGTCTGAGCCGCGATGTCGCGTACTCGCAGCGCGATGCCCCGTGCCAGGTCATAACGGGTACCGTTCGGCCAGGGCTGCTCGATTCTGCCGCGTCCCACGATGGCACGCATCTCCTTGATGCGTGCCCAAGGCACAGACCTTGAGCCACCTACGACGTGAACCGTCACGGTCGTGTTCACCGAGACCATGTCTCGCAGCGCCGATTCCACGACGGCCGGAGTGTCTGATGCCTTCACAAGCAGGAGCGGCGCGTCGTAGGCCCAGGAGAGGCTTGCCGCCGCAAGAGGGTCCGCCGCCGCACGGTCCTCGCCCGAGGCGACGATCACGTGTCTGACGCCTGCCCATCCCGGATACGCCTTCTTGGCGATCGCAACCGCAGTGTCGTAGCGGTTCTGTCCGGCGATTCGCTCGGCTGATACCTCGACCTTGGCTACACCGTCCGGCCAGGTCGCGGCAACAGCACCGGGCGGTGCCCAGACGAGCGAGACGAGCAATGCTGTCAGGAGCACGAAGTGCAGGAGAACTGGGGCGACTCGTCGGGTATGGCGGGGCGCCGCTTTCAGGCAAGCGCAGCTCAACGTCAGCGCCGCATCGCGCGAGTCACTCATCGGTGTGTCCTCCGCTGTCGGTCGGGCTCGCCCGTCCAGTGTATCCGCGAGCGGCCCATCCGCGCTACCGCGTCGCCAGCCCGCCAGTCCGGCAATGCGGCTGGACGCTACTTCTTGGGTTTGACGTCCGTGAGGAACAGTGCACCAACATCGCCGCGGGCTCGAACCTCGACGGTCCCGACGTACGTACCGCCCACTTCAATCACCTCGGCAGCCATCGGTGATGTCCAAAGGCTGGCGTTCGCGCCGGTCATGTCGCGGAACTCGTCCGTCTGACCGCTACGGCCCACCGACTTCTCGATCTTGGCGACAAGATGACCGCTTGTCGGTCCGCCCGGTCCCCACCCGTAGGGGGAGAACGTCATCTCATAGACCGCCGATGTGAAGCCTTCTGGAAGCTTCAGCAGCCCGAGAGTCTTGGGGGGCGGCGCGGTAAGCGTTGCAAGCTCGCTGCCCTCCTTGGCGATGGGCTGGTTCTGAGGCCCTCCGGGTGGAGGCGTGATCTTGCCGTCCGAGGAGGTGCCATCGGGATTGTCGGCCATCTGCGCCGGGTCGGTGCCCGGCGTGGCGGTCGTGTCCGCACCCGCTGTGCCGGTGCCGTCGGTGGACTCAAGCGAACTCGGGAAGCCGCTTGGGGTGTCTCCCGACCGCATCGCCAGGGCGATACCGGCGCCGACCAACGCCACGAACGCGAGTGCGAGAACGGCCATGCCTGCGCGGGTCTTGAAGAACCCGACGATCCCCGAGAGCGTGCCTTCGCTGGCTTCGCCCTCGGTGCGACTCTTGGAGTCACCTTCACTCACGCGGATCCCCCTTGCAGCACAACGCGGCCAGACGGCCGCGGCTGATACGACAGGACGAATACTACCGTCGCGCATCTGGGGGCGCAATCTTGCGGGGCACTCAGGTTTGTGGCGGACAAGTGGAGATTTCCATCCCGTAGATCCCTCGCTCCGTCCCCTGCAGGCGCCACGCGCGTCGATAACGCCCGGGTTAACCACCGTCCAGCACGCGGTCCAGCACGCGGACCCGTTGGAAGCTGGCAAACGAACATGTGTTCGTATATGCTGGGCCAATGAATGCCACTTCGTGACAAGCCCTCTAGTCTTGCTACGATAGTTAGATTGGGATCTGACCTGGATGCAGCGGAAGGGGAGCACGCCTTGAACTTCAACTCGGTTGAGATCTGCTCAGGAGCAGGTGGCCAAGCGTTTGGATTGGAGATGGCTGGGTTCGACCATTCCGCGCTAGTGGAGATCGAACCGGTTGCTTGCGAGACTCTTCGGGCGAACCGGCCCCATTGGAACGTCATCCAGCGCGACTTGTGCGCGTTTGACGCGACCGAGTACAAGGGCGTGGACCTTCTCGCGGGTGGCGTGCCATGCCCGCCGTTCTCCAAGGCTGGCAAGCAGCTGGGCGCCCGCGACGAGCGTGACTTGTTCCCAGAGGCTATTCGTTTAGTCGACGAGTGCCGCCCGGCCGCCGTAATGCTCGAGAACGTCCGCGGCCTTCTGGACGCAGTATTCGACGACTATCGCAACAAGGTTGAACATCAACTCAGCAGCCTTGGATATGTGCCTGGGTGGCGTCTGCTCAACGCATCCGATTTTGGTGTCTCTCAGCTGCGGCCAAGGGTCGTATTCGTTGGGATCCGGAAGGACATCGCAAATCGATTCGAATGGCCGGTACCCCACACGGTCGAACCCTCAACAGTGGGTGAACTCCTGCACGACCTCATGGGGGCAAACGGCTGGCGTGCTGTTGACGAATGGCGCAAGCGCGCGAACAGCATCGCACCGACGCTAGTCGGCGGGTCCAAGAAGCACGGTGGACCCGATCTCGGTCCGACACGCGCCCGCCACGCTTGGGAGTCTCTGGGTGTGGACGGACGCGGATTGTGGGACGCAGCTCCAGATCCCGATTTCGTGGGTATGCCGCGTCTAACCACGCGGATGACCGCGCGAGTGCAGGGCTTCCCTGATGACTGGCAGTTTGCAGGGCGCAAGACAGCCACGTATCGGCAGATCGGCAATGCCTTCCCACCGCCCGTCGCGGAAGCCGTGGCTCGGCAGATAGCCAAGGCGTTGTCCACAAGACGTAGCTTCAAGGTCGCCTGATGTATGAACGCGCTGAGTTCGCCATGGCCAGGAGGGCTTTCCACGAGGCTCTGCTGGAATCGTGCCTGACTGTCGACCTCCAAGGGCGACCGAGCAACAGCGACGGCTCAAACCAGACGAGCATCAAGATTGCGAAGGGGATTGCGGATCTGCTGAAGGCAGAGACCGTTGGCAAACGCGCAGCGGGTCAGACCTCCGGGCACCAGTTTGAGTCGCTATGCGCCGACTATGTGAGGCAGACATTCCTCAAGCTCGGACACCTGAGACCCGGAAGATGGGAGGTGCAGCACGTTAGAGGCCGCAACCGGCTCGAGATCGCCCGCTACGAGCAGTACTCCCATCTAGTTGCCCTCGACAACGCCGCCAAGAGCGACCCGGAGCTGGCGGCGGCGCTCGGAAGTGACTACACAATCACTCCGGATGTCGTCATCGTCAGAGACACGGAAGATGACGAGACGATCAACACCCCTCACCTGCTGGTGAACGACCGTGTCGCGACACTGGCGAGTCTGAGGCGCAGGGAGGGTGGCCTCCCCCTTCTGCATGCGAGCATCTCCTGCAAGTGGACCATCCGCAGTGACCGCGCACAGAACGCGAGGTCAGAGGCGCTGAACCTGGTCCGCAATCGCAAGGGGCGGCTGCCGCACGTGGTCGTAGTGACTGCAGAGCCAACTCCCAGTAGGCTCGCGTCCATTGCCTTGGGCACCGGCGACGTCGATTGCGTATACCACTTCGCGCTCTATGAGCTACGGGAGACCCTCGAGTTACTCGACATGCAAGACGCCGCTGACATGCTAACCGTCATGGTTGACGGTGACCGTCTGAAGGACGTGTCCGACTTGCCGCTTGATCTCGCCGTCTAGGGACCGCGCATGGCGATGAGCCGGAGTGAGAACATGCGCCGCATCCGCAGTGAGGACACGCTGCCGGAGTTGGAGCTGCGCAAGGTCCTCCGGGAGCTCGGGTACACGGGCTATCGTCTTCACCGGAGTGATGTTCCCGGCAAGCCTGATGTTGCGTTCGTCGGAAGAGGGAAGGCGATCTTCGTACATGGCTGCTTCTGGCATGGCCACGACTGCCATGAGGGAACACGCAAGCCCAAGTCGAATCAGGACTACTGGATTCCAAAGATCCAGCGAAACCGGGATCGAGACGCCGCGAACGCCCGCCGTCTCGTCGAGGCCGGATGGACGGTTCTGGTTGTGTGGGAGTGCGAACTCCACGACACCGAGGCTCTGACAGAGCGGCTGGTCACCTTCATGAGTTAGCGGCACGGGAGATCACAGGACGTGGATAACCCGCGCATCAACACCGACGCGCGCGGTTGCCGTACTCTGTAAGCGCTGGCGCGCGGGTTATCCGCAAACACGTTACCACCCGGCTGACACCCCCTACCCCCTGTGATACCCTAGCCGGGGCGCCTGGCGCCCTCGAGAAACCGACGATGGAGAAACGAATGCCCTGGTCAGTGACGGTGGTTGGCACCGGCTACGTCGGCCTGGTTTCGGCTGCGTGTCTCGCGGCTTCCGGTCACGATGTGACCGGCGTGGATATCGACGAGTCCAAGGTGGCCATGCTGCGCGACGGTAAGAGCCCGATCTACGAACCGGGACTTGAAGACGTGCTGGCGAAAGGCCTTGCGGACGGCAACCTGAGCTTCTCAACCCCCGAGGGCGGATGGTCAGAGCTTCTGGGCGATATCGTGATCATCGCTGTCGGTACGCCGATGGCCGACAACGGGGCAGCCGATCTGAGCTACGTGCGGGCAGCGGTCTCCGAGATCGCCAAGGCAGCGACCAAGCCGATCACGCTCGTCATGAAGTCCACCGTCCCTCCGGGGACTGGCATGCACCTCCGCGCACGCTTCCTCCAAGATGCCGCGGTGCCGATCCGGTACTGCTCCAACCCCGAGTTCCTCCGCGAAGGCCACGCCGTCGAAGACTGGTTCAAGACCGACCGCATCGTGCTCGGCGCCGAGGACCCGCAGGCCGTCGAGGACATGAAGTCGCTGTACTCCGACATCGACGCCCCGATTGTCGCAACCGACATCGCAAGCGCGGAGACGATCAAGTACGCGAGCAACGCGTTTCTATCGACCAAGATCTCCTTCATCAACGAGATCGCCAACCTGTGCGACCGTGTAGGCGCCGACATCGACGATGTCTCGCATGGAATCGGACTCGACGCCCGAATCGGCTCGCAGTTCCTCAGCGCAGGCATCGGCTACGGCGGCTCGTGCTTCCCCAAGGACACCCGCGCCCTCGACTTCATCTCGACACTCCACGGCTACCAGTTCAACCTGCTCAAAGCCGTCATCGAGGTCAACAACCGCCAGCGCCTGCTCCCGGTGACGCGTTTGCGTCGCCGCATCCCCGACATGACCGGACACCGCGTCGCCGTCCTCGGCCTGTCGTTCAAGCCGCACACCGACGACGTGCGCGAGTCCCCCGCCCTCGACATAGTTCCCCTGCTCGCCGAGGAGGGTGCCGATGTCGTCATCTACGACCCCCTCGCGGCCGAGATACCCGTCGCTGGCGCGAGCCGGGTCGACACTGTGTGGGAAGCGCTCGAGGGTGCCTCGGCTGCTGTGCTCGTCACCGAGTGGCCCGAGTTCGTAGGCCTCGACTGGTCTCGTGTGCGCAGCGTGATGGCCGACCCGGGCATCATCTTCGACGGCCGAAACATCCTCGATGCGGATGCCGTCTCCTTGGCGGGGCTGGAGTACATGGCGGTTGGCCGGGGCAGGTTGCAGATCTCGAACGACCTGTAGCCATGCGAGTCCTGTACGTCCACCAGTTCTTCGCGACGCGGGACTCCTCGCTTGGGCTCATCCGCTCATACGAGTTCGCACGGCGCATGGTGGACGACGGGCACCAGGTCACCATGGTGACGAGCAGCTCGCGCCTGCCCGAGGAGTACTCACGCAAGATGTTCGTCCGCGGGACCATCGACGGCATCGACGTGCGCTCTGTGCACATCACCTACTCGAACTACATGAGCTACCCGCGTCGAATCTGGTCGTTCGCGATGTTCATGTTCGGGGCCACATGGCTTGCGGTCACCGGACCCAGGCCTGATGTGGTGTTCGCCACATCGACACCGCTCACTGTCGGCATTCCCGGCTGGATCGCAGCGGCATTGCGCGGCGCGCCCTTCGTGTTCGAGGTCCGCGATCTGTGGCCGGAGGCAGCCATCCAGATAGGCGCGATCAGGCCGAACAGCCTGCTCGCCCGTCTTGGCACCGCACTCGAGCGCTTCCTCTACCGGCGCGCGAAGGCGATCATCGCCCTTTCTCCCGGTATGGTCGACGGGGTCGTTTCGACCGGAATCGCCCCCGAAAGGGTCCACATGATTCCGAACGCCTGCGATCTCGACCTCTTCGAGCCCGGCGACAAGGACCCCGAACTCGTCGAGCGGTTCAGCCTGGGCGACAAGTTCGTTGTCGGCTACGCCGGGGCCATAGCACCCACCAACGCGCTCGAAGACTCGGTGCCGGAAGCCGCCCGCATCCTTGCCGGGCGCGGACGGGACGACATCGTGTTCCTCATCGCCGGCGACGGCAAGTCGCTTCCAACCCTCTTGCAGGCCAAGGAGGACGGCGGGCTCGACAACCTCGTGCTGGCCGGGACTCTTCCTAAACGCGAGGTACCCCGCCTGCTCCGAACAGCAGATGTCCTGATGACACTCTTCAAGGATCTGCCGATTCTGGCGACGAACTCGCCCAACAAGTTCTTCGACGGGCTCGCGACCGGTCGTCCGATGATCGTGAACTCCCCGGGTTGGACACGCGAACTCGTCGAGGAAGAAAGCGCCGGTGTCTTCGTCCCACCGGGTGATGGCGCAGCACTCGCCGACGCGATCGAGCAGATCGCCGACGATCCGGAGTCGGCTCTCGCAATGGGGGCAGCGGGCAGAGCGCTCGCGGAGCGCGAGTTCAGCCGCGACGAACTCGCCAGGCGCGTCATCGGCCTTCTTGGAGAGATCGTGCGTCGGTCGTATCGATAGCCTGCGGCGTTCCGAGCAGCGAGAGCGAAGCACCCTGCCGACACCCGTGACCTACTGCGTGATGGCCCTCTCACCGGCGGCGGCATACGCCTCCGGCCAGTCCTTTCCGACAACGACGAGAACGTCGGTGTTGAACAGATACATCCCTCTGCTCGAAATCACCTTGGCCGCCGGAAGCACGGCAGCCGCAGCGTTGGCCGCAGCGTTGGCCGCAGCGTCGCCCTCCCGGTAGACGACAAGCGTCTCGTCATAGACGAACTGGTTCGCGTTGCCGACCCCACGCACGTCGAACCCGGCGGTCTTGAGCGTGTCGGAACACTGTGCGGCGATTCCGCTGATGCCCCCGCCGTTGCGTATGGTGACCGTCACGTCTTGCGGTCTGATCTCACTCGCCTGGTCGGGCTCCTTGGCGGTCTCGATGTCCCCGCCTTCCTTGAACGCCGTCACCAGACGGTCCTTGAGCTCCTCGTCGGTCCAGACGTACGGGGTCCGCCACTCGCCCACGAGGGTGGCCGTTTGCACGCTATCCACAGCGAGCCCTCGCAAGGCACTCGCCACCCCGAACATCTTGCCAACACTCATGTCGGTTGTTGTGGCCTTCGCAAACTCGCGGATGGCCCCGGGAAGCTTGAACAGGTTGTCCCAACGGGTCGACTGCTTCGCAAGCGCCTTGAAGAAGGCCTGCTGGTGTTGCATCCGGGTGAAATCCGAGTCCGGGAAGTTGCGGCTTCGCACGTAGGTCAACGCGTACTCGCCGTCGAGAAGCTGGTATCCGGGATCGATGTGGCTCGCCTTGTGGTGCTTGCTGTGGCTCGCCGCCTTCCAGTCATCGATCTCTACGTCGACGTCGATGTAGACTCCCCCAAGCGCGTCGACGATGCTCTGGAAGCCTTCGAAGTCGATCTCCATGTAGTGGTTGATCGGAACGCCGAGGAACTTCTCGACGGTTTCGACGGCCAGCGCCGGTCCGCCATGGAAGTTGGCGGCGTTGATCTTCTCGATTCCATAGCCGGGGACCTCGACCCGGGTATCGCGCGGGATGGAGATCATCCAGACGCGCTTCGCTTCGGGATCCACCTTGGCCACGATGATCGTGTCCGCGCGCGCTGCCTCCTCATCCGGCCTGACATCGCTGCCAAGGAGAAGGATCGTGAACGGCTTCGCCGGCTCCGGCTTCGTGAGAACCTCCGCCAGCTTGTCGTCTTTGACGACATCGTCCTGGAACTCGTTGTTGATCGAGCGCATGAAGGCGTACGCCCACACGCCACCGGCGAGTATGAGCACGAGCAGCGCAAGCCCGATGATGGCGAGCACGCGCTTGCGCAGACCCTTGCGACGCTGTCGGTGAACGGGCAGTTCGGGCGACTCCTCGAGAGGCCCTCGCTTGCGCGAACGCGGTGGAGCCGGACGCGCGTCATCGAGCCGCGCAGTGCGGTGTGACGTGCGTGGCCCGCCTAGACCTTTGCTGTCTCGCGCCGAGTGCTTGCCCATGTCTCCTCAGTCGATGATTGTACGCATCTGATGGCCGCTGCGCCCCCCGGTCACAGGAACACCACATCTCACGGCGGCGGACCAGGACCTTTGCGGGGCGACCACTCCCCCTCGGTGGGCGAGAATCCCTTCACAGTCTGTATAAGCGGAGCGGTTCTCGCACCATCCGTGACGAAGCCGTTACGCAGGACTCGTTGCCTACAAGCGGACCACGTTGTCGCCATCGTGGGCTCTCAAAGCGTTGCGCGTGTCGAGAACCAGCGCCGCCGAGGAGGCAACAAGCTCGTAGTCCACGTTCGAGTGATCGGTCACCAGCAGAATCGCATCTGCGGCGGCGAGTTCCTCGGCAGTCAGGTCGACACGGGGAATCTCCGCGCCGGCAACGGTGAAGCGCGCCACGTAGGGGTCGTGGAAGACCAGGTCGGCTTCCTTGGCGAGAAGCAGTTCCGCGATCTTGATGGCCGGGGACTCCCGCATGTCGTCGATGTCGCTCTTGTACGCCACGCCAAGGATGAGCACGCGCGAACCACCAAGTGCCTTGCGGTGCCCGTTGAGAGCGTCCATCAGGCGCTGGACGACGTAGTACGGCATGAACTCGTTGGTCTTGCCGGATAGCTCGATGAACTCCGTATGGAAGTCGTACTCACGGGCCTTCCACGAGAGGTAGAACGGATCGATCGGGATGCAGTGACCGCCAAGGCCTGGGCCGGGATAGAACGGCATGAAGCCGAACGGCTTCGTCTTGGCCGCGTCGATTACTTCCCAAAGGTTGATGCCCATTCGCTCGGACAGCACCAGAAGCTCGTTCACGAGCGCGATGTTCACGCTCCGGAAGATGTTCTCGAGCAGCTTGGTCATCTCGGCTGCGCGGGTGGAACTGACAGGTACAACTGTGTCGATGAAGCGCTCGTATAGTGCGACAGCGTGAGCGGTGCACGCTGGCGTGACCCCGCCGACAACCTTCGGGGTGTTCTTGGTCTGGTGCGTCCTGTTGCCGGGGTCGACGCGCTCAGGTGAGAACGCAAGGTAGATATCGGTGCCGACAGTCAGCCCCGACCGCTCAATAATGGGCTGGATGATCTCCTCGGTCGTGCCTGGATAGGTGGTCGACTCGAGCGTGACGAGCATGTCAGCGTGCAGGTGCGGGGTGATCGACTCAGCCGCTCTTTCCATGTAGCTCGTGTCGGGCTCCTTCATGTCGTCGAGCGGTGTCGGCACGCAGATCGCCAAAGCGTCGCACTCGGACACGCGGGCGAAGTCGGTCGTCGCCTCAAATAGGCCGGCTTCAACGAGCGCGGTCAGATCCTCGACAGAGACATCGGGGATGTAGCTCGTGCCCGCGCCGGCGAGACCGACTTTCTCCGTCGAGACGTCGAACCCAACGACACGATGTCCCGCCTTGCCCATCTCGACAGCCAGCGGAAGGCCGACATAGCCGAGGCCAACCACACCAAGGACTGCGGTGCCGTCGGCGAGACGCTGATCGAGTGCCATGTGGAGTACCCCTCAGTTCGGACGGTCGGGAAGGTCGTTGCCCTGTCTCCCCAGTCAGGGACACGCTATCTTATCGCAAACATGAGCTCGCCAGCGCACGCGAGTTCTTCGCCAACGAACGCCCTCGCGGTGCCGAATCCGATCGGCCCACGACGCTTGGTGATCTCGACGACCATGCGCAGCGTCTCGCCGGGAACGACCTGCCGCTTGAATCTGACGCCATCGATCCCGCCGAAGAACGCAAGCTTCCCTCGGTTCTCCGCAAGCGAGAGCAGGGCAACCGCACCGACCTGCGCCATCGCCTCCACGACGAGAACGCCTGGCATGACGGCGTAGTCGGGAAAGTGGCCCGGGACCCAGAATGCGTCCTCCCGAACGTCCAGAAAGCCGACCGCCCGCTCGCCGGGAACCATGTCTTCGACGCGGTCCACGAGCAGGAAGGGAGTCCTGTGCGGGATGATCTCCTCGATTGCATGCTTGTCCAGCATCGGGCGGTCCCCTTCTGTCATGTCCCTCGTCACGGTCGCTCGTCGTCCTCGTGCAGTTCGATGTCGGCTCCGATAGACCGCAGCTTCTCGACGAATCGCTCGTATCCCCTGTCGATGTGGTGGACGTCGGCGACCTGCGTATAGCCCTCGGCAACCAGTGCCGCAAGCACAAGCGCCGCGCCTCCTCGAAGATCGGGGGAGCGAACGGGCGCTCCCGAGAGTCGCGTCACCCCCTTCACGAGCGCGTGATGGCTCTCGATGCGGATGTCCGCGCCCATACGGCTCAGTTCATCGGCGAACATGAACCTGTTCTCGAAGACGTTCTCGGTAATCACGCAGCTTCCCTCGGCCACTGTCATGAGCGCCATGAATTGCGCCTGCATGTCGGTCGGAAACCCAGGGTACGGCAGGGTCTGTGCATCGACAGCAGCGAGTGTTTCGCCGCGAGCGACGGTGACGCCGTCCTCGTGCCGCTCGACAGTGCACCCCGCCTGCACAAGCTTGGCAAGCAGTATGTCGAGGTGCGAGGGATCGAAACCCCGTACCCTGACGGGACCCCCGGCGATCGCTCCGGCGATCACGAACGTACCTGCCTCGATGCGGTCTCCCACAACGCGGTGGTCAGCAGGGTGCAGACGGTCCACGCCTTCGATCTGAATCACCGGCGAGCCTGCCCCTTCGATCCGCGCGCCCATGCCGTTCAGGAAAGCCGCGAGATCGGCGATCTCGGGTTCGCGCGCCGCGTTCTCGATCACAGTCGTTCCAGACGCAAGCACCGAAGCGGTCAGGAGATTCTCCGTCGCGCCGACGCTCGGGAAGTCCAGGGTCACGTTCGCAGAGTGCAGACCATGCGGTGCCGAAGCATGGATGTACCCGTGTCCAAGGACGATGTCGACGCCCAGCTCTTCGAG
>JAUXNU010000152.1 GCA_030682655.1 Actinomycetota bacterium
CGGGTTCAGGGCAAAGCGCCTACTCGATTCGGTGGCCAGTACGTGAAGAAGGCGTGTCCGTGTACCCCCGAGAGAGGTTGAGGCCCGAGGAAACGGCTGTCCCCGCTGTTCGGACGGTTGTCCCCCATGAGCCAGACCTGACCGTCAGGTACTGTCACCGGCATCGGCACCGTTCCCGGATCCGTCCGTCGGCCATGGGTGTAGGGCTCATTGAGGCGCTTCCCGTTCACGTACACCGCGCCGTCACGGATGTCGATGGTCTGGCCGGCAGTTGCGACGACCCTCTTGATGAGCTGGGGATGCGCTCCGGTCGGGTCGTCGAAAACGACGATGTCTCCGACTTTCGGATCGGTGAGGCGGAACGTGACCTTCTCGGCGAGGATCCGGTCCTTCTCCTCGATTGTTGGAATCATCGAGCCGGTCGGGATGACGAAAGGCTGCACGATGAAGGTCTTGATGCCTTGTGCGAGCAAGAACGCGAGTGCGACAAGGAGCACGGTCTCGAGAAGCCAGCGCCAGACGCTCTGGTGCCGGTGGTGAGAATCGCCACTGACAACAGCCGCGGGCGATGGCTCTGGAGTCTCCTGTGTCGGTTCGAGCTCACTCATCCTGGCATCCTTCCTCCGCAGCTGTGGTGCGGCGTGCTTCTTCGTCGGCTGTAGAACGTTCCTCGTCTGAGAGGCAAGCGTGGTCAAGCAGGTCTGGCCGGATCGCGGCGGTGCGGCGGATGGACTGCTCGCGTCGCCATGCACGAATGCGAGCATGGTCTCCACTGCGCAAGACATCCGGCACGCCCATGCCACGGAAGTCCGGAGGTCGTGTGTATTGAGGGTACTCTAGCAGTCCTTCACTGAAAGACTCCTCGACGGCCGAGGATTCGTCACCAAGTACGCCGGGAAGGAGCCGAACAACAGCGTCGGCGACGACCATAGCCGGCAGCTCGCCGCCGGTCAGCACGTAGTCACCGATGGACAACTCGATGTCGGCCAAGGCGAGCGCGCGCTCGTCGAAACCCTCGTATCGTCCGCAGACGAATACGAGGCGCGCCTTCGACGAAAGGCTTCTCGCGAGGTTCTGGTCGAAGCGCCGTCCCGTCGGCGTGAAGAAGACTACGAGACCGGGGGCGTCTTCGAGCTGCTGAACGGCGTCCACTGCCGCGAAGATCGGCTCCGGCTTCATGACCATGCCCGGACCTCCGCCATAGGGGTAGTCGTCGGTGGTGCGGTGACGGTCGGTCGTCCACTGGCGGAGGTCGTGTAGGCGCAGGTCCAGGAGTCCGCGTTCCCGCGCGAGCCCGAGCATGGACGTCGACATCGGAGCTTCGAACATCCCCGGGAAGATGGTGATGACATCGATGATCATCCCGGCTCACCATCTATGAGACCTGGCAGGAGGCGTACGCGCGCGGTACGGGAAACCTCGTCGATGTCGAGCACGACTTCGTCTGTGACCGGAACGAGCACTTCTCCGAAGCGCTCCCCTTGCACGACCCACACGTCGTTCGCTCCTGTTTCGATGACGTCCACGACCTCTCCC
>JAUXNU010000153.1 GCA_030682655.1 Actinomycetota bacterium
CGGTGCCCAGAGGTCGCCGGCGCGCGCGAGCGCGTTGCGCGCATGGGTCGAGTGGACCTCGGGAAGCAGCGCGGCGATGAGGGTACAGGCGTCGACCACTATCGGGGCGTGCCCAGTCATCTGCTGCGGCGCTCGTCACGCAGGTCGCGGATGATGTCTGCCGAGGAGTCGGGCAGCGCGCCATGCTGTGCCTCGATCCGCTCGCGGGAACGGTCGACCCGCTCGAGCCACTCCGCCACCGTCGGCTTGACACCGCCTTCGATTATCGACTTGGCCTCTGCCTGCATGGAGCGTCCGTTGCGTGCCGCCTGGGTCTTGAGGCGCGCGATCGCATCGGCGCTCAGCCCCCGAACGAGCAGGTCAGGCATGCGCTGCCTCCCAAGAATCAGTCGCGTCGCGCCCATGGTCCGCTTCTTCCGGCGTGTGTTGGATTCCATGCCTCGAAGCGTCGCATGACGCTCTTTCCAGTATCGTACCCGGTTCTTGCCGAGATGATATCAGAACGATAGCGCCCGATGACGGGGGTTGCGCGTGCGCGGAGGCGGGCAAGACTTCGCGTTGCTCGCGTAGCGAGCGTTCGTGATGTCGGACCAAGGTTGTGAACGCTGCGGCGTCGCCTCTGCGAGCGGCTTCGACGAGCTCGATCTCGTCCACGTGGTCGGCCTCCTCTCCTCCTCCAGAAGAGAAGATGCGTGCACTCCCCCAAAACGTTCCCTGCCGAGGATACCCCTGCGTTCGGCAGGGTTTGCGGGTTCCTGGGCGAAGGAAGTCCCAAAGACTGTGACATCCGTCACACGCGAGCTTGGTTGACACGTTCACGCACGCACGAATAGAGTTAGTGCATGCGGGGACGCTCGGAAGAGGCGAGTGTGTACCGGCGCACTTGGCGGAAGTCGCAGCACACGTCGAACCAAGGAGCCACCAAGTGGACCAGAGCGTGTCGCACGTGCGGGTCGAGCAGCTCGAAGAAGCGCTCTCGGAAGTAGCCGAGATCAAGGCCGCCCGCGTCGTCGTTTCTCCTGAGGGTGTCATCCAGGAAGTGCATGTCCTCGCGCTTCCCACCAAGGCGCCCAAGCAACTCGTCCGCGACATCGAGTCGACGATCATGGCGCGCTTCGGCATTCCGATCGACCACAAGAAGATCTCCATCGCGCAGCTCGGTGCCGATTCGGTGCCGAAGGCCGACGAGCGCCCCTCGGTGGTGCGTCCGCGCATCCAGTCCATCAACGCGATGGTTGCCGGCCTGAAGGCGACAGCGACTGTCGGACTCGAGATTGACGGCGGTATCTACCTTGGTGAGGCCGACGGTGCCGCGAGCCAGACCGGTCGCAACAGGCTCGTCGCGCAGGCCACTCTCGACGCAGTGGGCAAGTGGGCAGGAGATACATGCGGCTTCGCACTCGAGGACGTCTCTGTCGTCCAGCTCGGTCGGGAGAAGGTCGCGGTTGCATGCATCGCGCTTGTCTCCGCCCTCGGTGAACAAACATTCTCCGGCTCGGCGCTCGTGCGGCAGAACGAGAACGACT
>JAUXNU010000154.1 GCA_030682655.1 Actinomycetota bacterium
GCGCCAACAGGTCCCAGCGCGCCACGAAATCCTGAATCGTCGAGGCATCCAGAAGTGCTGGGATGAAGCCGACGTCGGCGGAGCGGTACATCGCCTGCACGCGTGAGCTGAGCCGATCGCGGGCCTGGTTCTCCTCCGCGACGACGCGGTCGAGTTCCGCGGAGGCCAGGGCCATTCGCGCGTTGAGGTCCGCGGAACGCGCCTGAGCGGCCTCGAACCGCTCGACGGCGCGCTCGACGACGGCGCGGTCCGCCGATGTCTGGGAAGCCGAAGGCGTGGCCACTGCGGGCACCGCAAGTGACCCCGCGATGCATGCCGCAATCGCACAGGTGAGAGTCAGGCTGGCTGTCCGTCGAAGAGACATGGTGACCAGTGTACCAACCTGAGCAACGCACCCCCATTTGCCTGACACGTCCGCTGACACGTCCGCAGGAGCATCGCCGGGGAGTTCAGGCTCGGGCGCGTGCTATACTGGAAACACCCTCGACCTCGAGATCGCGCTTGTCCTACCTCGGCTGGGACACCCTGCGCCGTCGGCTTCCGCCGTCGCACATGACGCCATGAAGCCCAATCAGATCCTCGAGCCGCAATCCGGGAACCCTCCCACGAGATCGTGTCATTCGTGCGTCGAGACGCTCGCTTCGAGCCGCTCGACCGGGTCCCTGCTGGTCGAAGGAGTGTCATGTCTACCGTTCCGAATCCCGGGTCGCCGCATGCACCCGGTCACATGCCCACGGCAGTCGTCTACTGCGAGGCGAACTTCGGCGCCGTCGACGGCAAGACCGCCAACGGCCTGGTTCGCCACTCCGAGAAGTACGAGATCGTCTCGGTCATCGACAGCAAGAAGTCCGGCCTGGACGCGGGCGAAGTGCTCGGCGGCAAGGCGAGCGGGATCCCTATCTGCGCGGACCTGGCCGACGCGGTTGGACTCGCGGAGGGCACCCCCGATGTCTTCATCTTCGGGATCGCGCCCGCCACCGGCATGCTCTCGGTCCACGAGCGCGGTGTGGTGCTCGAAGCGATGGGCTACGGAATGGACATCGTGAGCGGGCTGCACGAGTTCCTCGGCGATGACCCCGTGTTCGTGGCGGCTCAAGCAGAGTGCGACGTGACGATTCGGGACGTGCGTCGACCCCGCAACAAGAAGGATCTGCGGCTGTTCGACGGCAGTATCTCCTCGGTCACCTGTCCTCGCATCGCGATACTGGGCACGGACTGCGCGATCGGCAAGCGAACGACGGCCATGATACTCACGCAGGCGCTCAACGAGCGCGGGATCAAGGCGGTCATGGTCGCCACGGGCCAGACAGGTCTCATTCAAGGCGCGCGCTATGGCGTGGCGCTCGATGCCGTGCCCAGCCAGTTCTGTGCGGGCGAGATGGAGGGCGCGGTGGTGCAGGCCTTCGAGGCCGAGCACCCTGACGTGATCATCGTCGAGGGACAGAGCGCCCTTGGTCACCCCGCATACCTGTCGTCAGGCTTTGTACTGCGGGGCAGCCAGCCCCAGGGTGTCATCCTCCAGCACGCTCCGGCGCGACTGATGCGCTGCGACTTCGACGATCTGCCGGTCTCGTCTCCGGCGAGTGAGATCAACCTTATCGAGACGTTCGCCGACACGAAGGTCATAGGCCTCACCATTAACCACGAGGGCATGAGCGATGCCGAGTTGAGCGCAGCCATCGCGTTCTACGAGATCGAGCTCGGGATTCCCGCAACGGACGCGCTTACGCGCCCGACTGACGCACTGGTGGAGATGGTGCTGCGCGCATTCCCGGCGATCCGCCGGAGCAGCGCCGCAGCCGGAACCGGCTCACCGGGTGTTCCTGCCGCGAGCCGCTAGGCGGGCTATCCCGGACCAAGAAAGCCCTGCCGAATCGGGGGTGTGGCCAGCGTCGGAACGGTTTCGTCGGTAGGGACGACAACCATTCGTTCATCAGCTTCGAGCGTGCGGTTCTTGAGGCTACAAGCATTCTTTACAAACGGTAAAGTGCGTGTTTCCCTGAGACTGTAGACCATTCGACAGAGGGGTGGTTGAAGGATGGCCGAAGCGCCCGCCCTGATGGTTCGGGACGTTCAGAAGTCCTACGGCGGCGTGGTCGTTCTGCAGCCGACCTCCTTCTCGGTGGCCCCCGGCCACGTCACCGCGCTTGCAGGGGAGAATGGTGCAGGCAAGTCCACCGTCCTCAAGATCATTTCAGGTCAGGTGCGCCCGGACCAGGGTGAGGTCTTCATCTATGGCGAGCCCCTGACAAGCAGCGACCCCGTGATCGCCCGTCGGCTCGGCGTGGCGATCGTTCCGCAGGAACTTGCCCCATATCTGGACCTGACGATCTACGAGAACATCTTCGTTGGCCGTGAGATCCGTAACCGCTTCGGTCTGCTCGATCGATCCGCGATGGCCAGGCAGGCGCGAGAGATGCTCGACGTTTTCGAGCTGGACATCGATCCCCATTGGCGGATGGGTCGGCTTTCTACTGCCCTGATCCAGATCGTGGAGATTGCCAAAGCGACGACGTGGGGGGCTCGCGTACTGCTTCTCGATGAGCCGACGTCGGCCATTCCCGATCACGAGGTCGGTCGCCTCTACTCGGTGATTCATCGCCTGCGCGAACAGGGCGTGGCAATGGTGTATACCACGCACCGCATGGCCGAGATTCAGGAGTTGGCAGACAGCGTCATCGTCCTTCGAGACGGGAGACTCGTCCTGGAGTCCGGCATTGCAGATGCGGGCGAGGCGACGATCGTGCACGCCATGGTCGGGCGCGACATGGACGCGCTGTTTCCCGAGCAGTCTAGGTCGAACGGTCCTGTGCGACTGGAGGTCCGGGATCTTCAGGTGTGCCGGAGCAGCCCCACCGTGTGTCTGGACGTCAAGCAAGGAGAGATCCTCGGGATCGGCGGTCTAGTCGGCGCCGGGCGTACCGAGATTCTTGAGGCGATGTTCGGCATACGTCATTCGTGTGGCGGAACAATCTTGCTGGATGGGGAGCCTATCGAGCGTAATAACCCGGATTCGGCGATTCGCGCCGGATGTTCGTTTGTCCCCGAGGATCGTAAGGGCGCCGGACTGGTGCTCACTCGTTCGGTTCTTGACAATGGGAGCCTCCCGCACCTGAGGGCATTCACCTACGGCGGATGGATACGGGGTATCGCACGCCGATCTGCGGTTGAGAAGGCGATGAGTTCGGTGAACCTCAAGTCAAGAGGACTGGCCCAGCTCGTGGGAACGCTCTCAGGCGGCAATCAGCAGAAAGTCGTTCTTGCCCGCTGGCTGACGCAGAGCGGACGCGTGCTCTTTCTTGACGAGCCGACCCGAGGAGTCGATGTCGGGGCTCGTGGTGAGATCTATTCGATTATCCGTGACCTTGCGGCGACGGGGCTCTCCGTCGTTTTCGTTAGCTCCGACATGCCTGAGCTGATCGGACTCAGCCATCGGGTGGTGGTCGTTCGCGCGGGCGCGATCGTAGGAGAGCTGGATCGTGCGGCTCTCGACAGAGAGGATGCCCAGGAGCAGATCTTTCGGCTGGCAAGTGGACAGACACTCGACCTGCTTGGCGGGAAGGCGTCGTGAGTCGCCAGCGAATGCGCGCCGCACGATGGGAACAATACGCACGACGGAGACTATGGAGCTCAACATGAGCGGTGAGACCAAGATGAATCGGGATTCCGGGGGCGCGGGCGAACCGGAAGGCGGTAAGCTCCATCTCAACCGTACGCGGATAGTCAACCTGCTCCTGAGGAACCTGATGGCGCTGGTCGTCATCGCTGTCGCGGTCTATTTCAGCATCGCCAGACCGCAGTTCGCGACGCTACCGAATATGCGCACGATACTGATTGCCGCCGCGCCGTTTGCGCTCATCGCACTGGGACAGACGCTGGTTATCCTCACCGGGGGCATCGACCTGTCAGTGGGTAGCATCGTTGCGCTGAGTGCAATGACGGGTGCCGCAATCGTTGTAGGTCATCCCGAGCGCATGTTGCTGGCCTCTGCTGTTGCGATTCTCGCGGGCCTTTTGGCCGGTCTGATTAGCGGCCTTGTCGTGGCCTACGTGAATGTGCCCCCCTTCGTGACTACACTAGGGATGCTCAGCATCGCCTCGGGTCTTGCTTATGCGATCGGCAACGGTGCTCCCATCAACGGGCTACCGCTGGAGTGGGGCCAGATCGCCAATACGAGAGTGCTCACCCTGCAGGCTCCCGTCCTCGTGATGATCGCTGGCTTCCTCATCCTCGGCATTGTGATGGCGCGTACCTCGTTCGGAATGCGCATCTACGCGGTGGGTGGAAATCGGACAGCCGCCGAGGTAGCAGGCGTGAAATCGCGCCGGATACTGACGAGCGTCTACGCGATCAGCGGCGCTCTCGCGGGGATGTCAGGTCTTATTTTGTCGTCCCGGGTCATCTCAGCGGCACCATATTTGGGTAAAGGATATGAGTTGGGCGCGATAGCGGCCGTCGTTATCGGCGGTGCGAGTCTGCAAGGTGGACGAGGAACGGTCTGGGGCACGCTGCTTGGTCTGCTTCTCATACAGACGCTGAACAACGGACTGGACATCCTCGTGGTTCCCGCGTACTGGCAAACTGTGATTAGCGGTCTCCTTATCGTGTCAGCTGTCGCCGTCGACATGGTGGCGAGCAAGCGTTCGTACCAGTAGGTTTATCCGTAGTCGATCTTCGGCTCCGGACATATTTCGAAGGAGAGTGAGTCGATGAGTCGCCGCAGATCCTGGTTAGGAATCGTGATCGTCGTCGTGCTGCTGCTCGCGCTGGGCTTGACGGGATGCGCAGCCGATACTACGCCTAGCGAGACGTCCGGTGAGACGCCCGCTGAGCAAGTTCGTGTCGGTGTCACGGTCTACAACATGTCGTCCTTCATCACCCAGGGCAAGGAGGGTATGGAGGCGTTCGCCGCAGCGAACGACATCGAACTACTCTGGAACTCCGCGAACAACGACGTCGCCACTCAGGCCAGCCAGGTCGAGTCGCTGATCAACCAGGGCGTCGATGCGATCATCATCGTTCCGGTTCAGGCAGACTCCCTGCAGCCTCAGCTGCAGGCCGCCGCAGATGCGGGTATCCCGGTGCTCGCCGTCAACACCACCCTCAGTAACGAGGAACTGATCACCGCGGCAGTGCTTCCGGATGACGTAGCCGCCGGTGCTCAGGAAATGCAGATGATGGCCGACGCACTCAACGGCGAGGGCAAGATCGTCGTCCTCCAGGGTCCGCTCGGCTCATCACCAGAGCTAGATCGCACCGAGGGCATCGAGTCGGTTCTCGCTGAGAACCCGAACATCGAGGTGCTCGCGATCGACACTGCCAACTGGGCTCGCGAAGAGGCAGTGAACAAGGTCAAGAACTGGATCTCCAGCTTTGGCGGAGAGATCGACGGGATCGTTGCCGAGAACGACGATATGGGCCTCGGCGCCGTGCAGGCGCTCAAGGAAGCCAACATGTCAGTGCCGGTTGTCGGCATCGATGGCATCGAAGATGGTCTCCGGGCAGTGGAGAGCGGCGACTTCATCGGCTCTTCGCTCCAGCACGGACGTGTCGAGCTGGCCGCTGGTCTCGCCGTGGCCCTGAAGGTCATCAACGGCGAGGATTATGAGAAGAACTACGTCTACACGATGCCTCCGATCACGCCGGACAACGTGGATCAGTACGTCAAGAACGTCGTCACCGAGAAGGGCGCCTTCCTCGAGACGCTTCCTGAGCTCATGGAGCAGAACCTTGAGTCGGGCGACATCGCCAACGAAGTGCTGCAGTAGTCAATGGGGTGGGGTCGGCTTGGCGGCCGACCCCACCGGCTCTTCCTGAGCACGAAGTGGCCGCCTGAAGCGCTTAGGGCGGCCATTGTTTCGTACGGAGACCGGTGTTCGAGGCGGACTGGAGGAGAGCCATCTCATGACGCACCTGTTCAACGATCCCGCGACCTTCATGGAAGACATGCTTGCGGGGTTCACGAGCCTCTATCCGCAGTACGTAGCGCTGGTTCCGGGTGGAGTTGTCCGATCTGTGGAGCCTCGAGACGGTAAGGTCGCGGTTGTTGTTGGCGGAGGTTCCGGTCACTACCCGGCGTTTTGTGGAGTTGTCGGCGAGGGCTTCGCGGACGGTGCGGTTGTCGGCAACATCTTCACATCGCCTTCAGCAGATGACGCTTACAACGTCGCCAAAGCAGCATCGGCAGGCGGCGGGGTCTTGTTCATCACAGGCAACTACGCGGGCGATGTTCTGAATTTCAACCAGGCAACCGAACGTCTGCGCGCGGAAGGCGAAGACGTCCGGGCGCTCTATGTGACCGATGACGTGGCTAGTGCGCCTCGGCAGACTGAGGAAGATCGGCGGGGCATCGCCGGGGACTTCACCGTCTTCAAGGTAGCCGGTGCCGCAGCCGACGCGGGCTACAGCCTCGCCGAAGTCCACCGGGTCGCTAGCCATGCGAACCTGCGGACCCGCACCCTCGGGGTAGCTTTCGCCGGCTGCACCTTGCCGGGGGCGGACAAGCCCCTTTTCACCGTGCCTGCGGGAAAGATGGGGCTCGGTCTCGGGATCCACGGTGAGCCCGGGATATCCGACGAGGATCTGCCCAGCGCCGCTGGTCTGGCACGGATTCTCGTCGAGGGCGTGCTCGAGGAGTACTCCGAGAGCGATGGAAGTCGTATCGCGGTGATCCTGAACGGCCTGGGTGCCACCAAGTACGAGGAGCTCTTTGTTGTGTGGGGGGCGGTTGCCCGGTTGCTTGCGGAGAAAGGCCTCGAGGTCGTCGACCCGGAGGTCGGCGAGCTGGTTACCAGTCTGGACATGGCCGGGTGCTCGCTCACCCTGATGGTTCTCGACGACGAGCTCGAGGGTTTCTGGCGGGCAGCTGCTGACACCCCTGCCTACAAGAAGGGCAGCATCGGACACGCTCCGGGTGCCTCGGCGAAGCGTCGAGAGATCAAGGTCGATGCCGGACACGATGAGCAGACAGGACCACTCGAGGCGAGCGACGCCTCGCGCAAGGGCGCGGTGCGCGCGCTTGCAGCGCTTGAGGCTATCAGGGAGACGATGATCGCCTCGGAAGACGAACTCGGTCGGATCGATGCGGTCGCAGGCGATGGCGATCACGGCCGGGGCATGGTCAAAGGGACGACTGCTGCGGCGGTTGCCGCCAGGGTGATCGACCAGCGCCACGGTGGAGTCGGATCGCTGCTGAAGGCCGCTGGAGACTCCTGGGCCGGAAAGGCCGGCGGCACCTCGGGCGTTTTGTGGGGAGCAGCCATTGCGAAGGTCGGCGCGCGACTCGGCGACGAGGCAGAGACAATCACCGCACTCGATGTCGTTGAGGCCATGCGCGCCGGGATGGAGTCCATCAGCTCGATGGGTGGCGCGCAGCTTGGTGATAAGACCATGCTCGATGCGTTCGCCCCGTTCGTCGACGCTCTTGCCGCTGCGGTAGAAGCCGGTGACGGGCTGACCACTGCGTGGGGGAAGGCAGCCGAAGTGGCGCTCAAGGCTGCCGACGAGACTGCGCCGCTCAGGCCTCGCATCGGCCGTGCGCGCCCGCTCGCCGAGAAGAGCGTTGGGACTCCCGATGCGGGTGCGGTGTCCTTCGCGCGTGCGATGGCCGCTGCCGGTGCCGCACTTCGTGATAACTGATGTTACAAAATGCTACCGACTGGTTCGAAAGCGAGTGGAGAAAATGAGCACGAGCACTGCAGGTTGGCGGATCGTCGTTGGAAGCGATGATGCCGGGTTCGACTATAAGGAGCGGATAAAGGCCGACTTCCTTGCCGATGAGCGGGTTGCGGAGGTGATCGACGTCGGCGTGGGCGCCGACGAGTCCACCTTCTACCCGAATATCGCGATCACCCTGGCGACGGCGATTGCCGAAGGGCGTGCCGATCGGGGTCTCCTGATATGCGGCACCGGCCTCGGGATGGCCATCTCGGCGAACAAGGTTCCGGGTATTCGTGCGGTTACCGCCCATGACTGCTATTCGGTGGAGCGGTCCGTCTTGAGCAACGACGCGCAGGTCCTCTGCTTCGGACAGAGGGTTGTCGGGCTGGAGCTGGCACGCCGGCTCGCTTCTGAGTGGCTTGGGTATCGATTCGACACGGCCTCGCCCTCTGCGGACAAAGTCGCCGTGATCAAGACGTACGAGGCCGGTCGGTAAGGCGATTTTCTGAGAGGAGACAGTCGTGGGTGAAGGACAGGCAACGATAGACATGTCGTTTTCGCTGACAGACAAAGTCGCGGTAGTGACCGGGGGTGCTTCGGGTATCGGCAAAGCGATTGCGCAGGCGTATCACGACAAAGGCGCCAAGATCGTGATCGTCGATCTGCAACTGGATGCTGCCAAGGCAGCAGCAGCGCTGATCGGTGACGACGTTCTCGCATTCGGGTGCGACGTCTCGGACATTGAGTCGGTGAAGTCCGCGGTGTTGGCGATCACTGAGGCTAGCGGGCGCATCGACATCCTCGTCAATAGCGCGGGCATCGTGGCTCTTGCCCCTGCCGAGGAACTTGACTTGAAGGCATGGAACACAACGATAGCGGTGAACCTGAGCGGGACGTTCTTCATGTCCCAGGCCGTTGGAAAGGTCATGCTCGCGGCAGGTTATGGCAAGATCATCAACATGGCCTCACAGGCGGGCTCGGTCGCCTTGGACCAGCATGTGGCGTACTGTTCGTCCAAGTTCGGCGTTATCGGTCTGACCAAGTGCCTCGCTTCGGAGTGGGCTGGCCGGGGCGTGACGGTCAACTGCATTTCGCCGACGGTGGTCCTCACCGACCTTGGTCGCAAGGCATGGGAGGGCCCCAAGGGTGATGCTTTGAAGAAGCTGATCCCTACAGGCCGCTTCGCGCTTCCCGAGGAAATCGCCGCCGCGGCAGTCTTCCTGGCCTCAAGTGCTGCTGACATGATCAACGGCGCCGACCTGTTGATCGACGGAGGATACACGATTCGCTGAACATCGCTGACTGCGCAGCTGGCGGCACTCTGGCCGCCGACTGCACGGCAGACCCGCACCCGGTGCCGCGGATGCGGGTCCGCCTTCGCTAGCGGGATGTTCGCGTCAGTCGATCGAGCTCCTGGCTGCGAACACGAATGCGAGCTGGGGACGCAGCGCGGTGACGCGCTCGTAGGCTTTCTGGTCCCTGCGGGCCAGCCAGAAGAGCACCGATGCGGTGAGCATCGGGCCAAGCAGCGCGACCGTCATGATGGCCCACACGCCGAGTTCGAACTGATAGACGACGCCCCAGGCGACGATCGCGAACGAAGCCAGGAGCAGCATCGCGGCCGTGAAGCGCTCGTAGTACCAGCCCACGATCAAGGTCACCGCACACGCGATGAGTGGGATGCTCGCCGCGGTGAGTGCCGCGGTCGTTCCGGACTTGTTCAGCGAGTAGAGCCCCGCAAAGGCCGCTACGGACCAGAACAGTCCGCCTGCGAGTACGAATGCGCGGGCGATGCCCCGCTCGACAGCGATGCGCGTGCTCGTGTCCCGGGCTTCCTCGCGGGTGCCCGCCGGCGTCTTGACCAGGTCGTAGGCCATCACTCCCAGCACTGCGGGAATCCCGATGGCCAGCACGATCGTTCCGATGACTCCGACAATGATGAGGACTGCTGCAAAGGCGAGTGACATGGTCCTCAACCTCCTGATGCGTTCGTGGGGGGCAACCCCCAACCGTTACTTCCACTGAGATTGTTGCCCCGAAAGCGCCGCCGTAGGTTCGTGGAGGGTTGTGGTCGCATTAGGATTGTGTGAGCGAGATCCGCGCGCCCGTCACACGGCCGCGAGATCGAACCCGAACGTCGTGCCGGCGCCTGCCGAGGAGTCCACCACGATGGCCGAACCGTGGGCCTCGACGATCTCCTTCGCGATCGCCAGCCCTAGGCCCGTGCCACCGCCGCCTGCCCGCGCGGCGTCCGCGCGGTAGAAGCGTTCGAAGACGCGCGAGATCTCCTCGGCGGGAATGCCTGGGCCCTCGTCGATTACCTCGAAGCGCGCCAGGGATCCGTCGGGGGTGGCCCGCAGGTGGATCGTCGTGCCCGAAGGCGAGTGCTTGAGTGCGTTGTCGGTGAAGCTCAGCAGCACCTGTACGATCCGGTCTCGGTCCGCGCTCACGCGCATGTCGGGGTTGGCGACCTCGACCGAGAGCGCAACGCCCTGCTGGTCGGCGAGGGTCTGCATGACGCCGGCGACGTCACCAATCAGGTCGACGGCGTATTCCGGGGCGAGCCGCAACTCCAGGCTGCCCGCCTCGAGCTTCGCGAGCGTCAGCAGGTCCATGACGAGCCGGCTCAGGCGGTCGGCCTCGGTCTTCATGGTCTGGATGAAGTCGTCGCGAACCTCCGCGTCGTCCTTTGCCCCGTCGACCAGCAGCTCGAGGATGCCCTTGAGCGCGGCGATGGGGGTGCGCATCTCGTGACTCGCGTCGGCGACGAACCTGCGCTGCGCGTCTTCGATGCGGTGTCGCTCGGTCAGATAGCGGTGGCCCCGCCGGTAGCTGGTCTCGTCGATGCCTATCCGCATCAGGCCGTCGAGCGGGTCCACACCCGCCCCGCGCTCCTCCACGACCCTTCTCAGCACCCGCCCGACGGTCCTCCAGGCTATCCGCATCAGCTGCCCGACCGTGCTTTGGCTGGTGTTGGTCGCGAGCCATGCGACCTGGTCCTCGAAGTCGCGCGTGAACCCCGAGCCGGGCCGCGCCCAGGTCACCCGCGAGACAACCGCCCCGTGCGTGGGGCACAGCACCCGCGGGGCCTCGCCCTCGATCCACGCCCTGACCGTGCCGAGGTCCATGGCGCGCCAGCGGCGGCGTCCCCGCCCGCCGTCGTGCAGGCCACAACGCCTCCCGCACCGACTGCACCGGAGTTGCTGGCGCTTGTGCAGTCGTACCCTGACCACCAGGTCGTCACCTTCGAAGCCCACGCCCTCAATCAGGGTCTTCTCGACACCCAATAACCGCTTGAATAGACTGCTTGTGCGCACGTCGTCCTCCGTGGTTCGGTTTCCTGACCTTCACAAGAGCCAGTATCCCAAGCTCAGGGGCGCCGTGCGCACCTTCTTGGGGGCAGACCTGCACCCACACATGTGTCACAAGATCCACATCTTCTCGGTCGACGAGTACTACTGGGAGGATCGTCTTGCGTACTATGCCGCCCTTGACCAC
>JAUXNU010000155.1 GCA_030682655.1 Actinomycetota bacterium
AGTAAACGTTTGACTTGAACCGTAAGGAACTTTTACACTGCCGGAAGGAGTAATACGTCCATTCGCTCCGGCTGAAGCAGTTATGATCATCGTATCCAAAGTGAATGTAGCACTCTGAGTAATTGGGTTGAGTATTTGAATATTCGTTGAATCGAGCATTCCTGTATAAGACCCAGCACCTGTTCCAATCCAACCTCTGAAAGCATAACCGGTGTTGGGAGTTGCTTTAATTTGTAATACTCTGCCGCTATCCTGCCACCCGGTTACAGGGAAGACAGTGCCATTGGGAGTTGACGACATAGTGAGATAATATTGTGTAAGAAAATTAGCAATGAAAGATGAATCGCTGTTCGGAATTATCGAATGCGATATGGCTCCGCCATCGCTCCAATTTTGCCAAGCATATCTTGTGTTTGTTGCACCGGGCTGCGGCGATGTCGTACTGATCGATTGTGAAGTCCCCGGAGTAACTGTTCGGGTCTGTGTGGTTGTGTAATCAACTCCATTATACCTAAAAGTAAGACCGGAAAAATTTGTACCAATTGTTATTTGAACCGGCAGCCGGATAAAACTTGCTGTTTGATTGATAGCACCGTCAATCGTGATGGTTCGTGGATTACCCGAACCACTATATGAGCCAGAGCCTGTCCCGCTCCAACTGCTAAATTCATATTTACTATCTGGAATAGCTGTGATTACGACAGATTGACCTCGGTTGAACCAGCCACTTGGCGGTGTAACCGAACCACCGGTGTTAGCAATCATCGTAAGATAATGCTGTGTTGTGAAGTTTGCGGTATATGTAGTATTCACAAGCGGAGCGACATTACTTGTACGAGTGCCGCCATTTGTCCAACTATTCCAAACATACTGTGTCCCTATTACTCCGAGTTGTATACTATCAGTAGAAATCGTATGTGTTTCGGCAGCAGTCCAGTTAAATGTTTGTGTGGAATCATATATATTGCCATCAACAATAAATCTTCGACCGACAGGGTTTGTTCCAATCGTAATTGTTAATGTTCTCGGAGCAAAGGTTCCGTGTATAATCTGATTAGATGTAACATTCGTGAATGTATAACTTGTATCATTTCCTGCATAGACACCGTTTACGAATATACTGTCAACCTGATAACCTGTGTTAGGACGAATCCTAAAATTCTGACTGGCGCCATGATTTATTTGTACTATACCTGATGGTGTTATTGTTCCGTTTAATCCTGCCGTCGCTGTAATTGTGTATTGAAGAATTGCAAATTTAGCAGAG
>JAUXNU010000156.1 GCA_030682655.1 Actinomycetota bacterium
GAGGTCGTATCGCGCACAGGCGCGGTCGGCTGCGCTCCCTCGGCGGCCGGGAGCCACGGAGCGTGACAGCGAGGTGGGCGCATGCGGGAGCGGAGTGGTCGGCCCTGTGATCCCGGAGCGCGTCGACCTGGGGGCAAGATCGTCTCTTGGTGCATCGCTCTGGACGGCTACCGCCGTCCTTCCCGCTCGCCGAACCAGCGCGTCAACCTGACAAACCTCGGCGATGGAGCTACGCTTCTTACGAGGCCTCGTCGGCCTCGGTTTGCAGGTTACGCGCAACAACGTTCGACCCAACCAATCTCCCCGATGACAGTCGCCATGCCGTACGCTAAGATGTACAGCACAGAGTCGTTCTTGGGAGGTAGCATGTCCGCACTTCGCCCGTCATCCGACGTTCTACCCGTGACGGAGTTCCGCGCCAACACGTCTAGCATGCTCAGCCGACTGCATGCCACCAAGCGCCCCGTCGTCTTGACCCAGCACGGTCGCAGCGCCGCCGTCGTGATGGACGTCAGCGTCTATGAGGGGATGCTCGACGAGATCGCCATCCTCCGGGACATCCGCATTGCGGAGGAGCAGATCGCGCGCGGCGAGGGCATCCCCCATGAGGAAGTCGTCGCGCGGCTGCGTGCGAAGCTAATCAAGTGAGAGTCACTTGGGCCCCGCTGGCGGAGGCGCAAGTCGCTGAAGCGTTTGCCTACATCGCGGCGGAACGGCCGGCCGCAGCGCTGAAGTGGTTCGAGCGCATCGTCGCAAGAACCGAGTCGTTGTCGGCGTTGCCTGATCAGGGGCGCATGGTCCCGGAGGGGGAACGCGAGTCAGTACGTGAAGTCCTCGTCGCGCCGTACCGAGTCGTGTACCACCGTGACGAAGAGGCTGTCGTGGTTCTCACGGTCCAGCACGAGCGGCGCGACTTGGATCTCGAAGGCGTACCTCTGAGGTGGGTCGAACCAGCGCATCGAGCAGAACGCGGAGAGATGGAATGACCCGAGGGCGCTGAGCGTCTGCTCATGCGCAACAACGTTCGACAGACAGGGCGTTCCTGCGGTTCACACGTTTCGCGGGCATGCGAGGAATAGGGGGCTACGTGAGCAGGTGGTCCAGCGGATTGATCGCTCTGTGCATCGTGCTTGCAGTTGTGAGTGGATGCAGTAGCCGGAACGTCCCAGTGGTCGAGGAGGCCCCCAAGCCCGAGCCGGAGTCGACACCGCTCGCCTCGGTCCCGGATCTGACCGGCAAGACCCTCAGTGAGGCCTACGGTCTCCTTGGCAACTTGGAGACAACGGTGGTCGTCGTGTTCCCGGCTGCTGAGACCACTGGCGTCGTCCCAGCACACACCACAGCGGGCGTGTTCAAGCCCGAGCATGTCACACGGTTCTCGATCGACAATCGCCCGCTTCCGCTGGCAGAGGTCTCGAAGCCCGGACGGGACGGCTTCGAGCACTCGATCGTGGAGCAGTCGCCGCAGCCTGGGACGCCGCTGGAGGGACTGGCCATGATCACGCTCAGGCCAGGCCCGCATCCGGGCAGCGCCACAACGCTGTGGCTGGTGGGCCATCGGACGTACGTCGAGGACAACGGAGCTGCACCATGCTTCGACTGTCACGACGAAGAAGCGTGCGGCCACTGCCATACGCGTGTATCGGATTGACCCTGACGCCTGCTCGTCGAACCCCGGCATCGAGCGGACGGCGGAAGCGCTAGGATGAACATGCGCGGCGAAACCCGCCGCTCATGCCGTAACACGTTGATGCACAGGAGAGACGATGGCGTTTTCCGAGTTCGAGCTGAGGCTGATCGATTCCACAGTCGGCGATCTGTGTAGACGCAACTCGCCCGCCCGCGTCGCAGACCAGCTTCGGACGGTGTACGACATCGAGGGACACGCCGTCACCATCTTCGAGGAGCGCCCGGATTGGATGGACTCCTCCCTTCCCTGGATGCGCAACCCGGTCGCCCGACTGCGCTTCTATCGGTCGCGGGGTGAATGGGTGCTGTACTGGATGCCTTCAGATCTCAAGTGGCACGCGTATGAGCCCGCAGATGACATCTCTGACATCCGCAAGCTCGTCGCAATCGTCGAGCAGGACGCGCACTGTGCGTTCTTCGGGTGATATCGGGGTCGGCACCGACCATCTTGGGAGCGTCGATCCGTTGATCGCGGTCCAGCTCGCGAAGTTGTTCCAGCGAAACGGATACGTGCGACGACAGAACCCCGGCCGTGTCGCCGGAGAAGGATGGACACGCTACAAGAAGGGTGACGAGGTGCGACTCGTCGTCGGCAGCGAGGTTGACCTGCAACGTCTGCGCGGACTCTTGTCCCAAGCTGGATTCCGTCCCGGCAAGGCGTATGTGCAAGGCAGCGGCTGGCGGCAGCCGCTGTACGGTCGTAAGCAGGTGGCCGCCTTCCTCCAGATGGTCGACGCAGTGACGCTGGCATCTAACCCGGGCGTCAACCCGACAACGCCGTGTGAGGTAGACTCGGGCGGGGAGCGGGCGTAGGCGTTGCGGGTTACGCCCAAACACGTTGATATGAGATGGCCAGTCAACCTCGTAGGTCTCATGGTGGTCTTCGCCCTTGAGTAGATGCAAGCGGGCGGGCACATGGGAACGGCGATCGACCATGCTGATATCCGGGGATTGGAACCCCACATCTCGGT
>JAUXNU010000157.1 GCA_030682655.1 Actinomycetota bacterium
ATTCTCGGTGCCTCGATATCAGACCAGGGGGACGCGGGACGAATATATGACAGGCCCGCTGAGGCGTCAAACCTACTTTCCGCACTTCTCAGACGCGATATCGCACCACGCCCCTCAGTCGGCGATTTGAAAGGTTGAGGGGGGCACGCGCAGGAGGGCGAGAATTTGCTGGTGCAGCGCGGTGAGTTCGGGCTCGAAGACCTGCGTCAGCCGACCCTGATCGAGTAGTCGGTGCCGCTGGAGCGGTGCGAGGACCTCCAGAATGCGCTCGCTACTGGGCGCTCGGCACTCGCGCTCCTCCGGATAGAGGGGCAGCTGCTTCACTTGGTCGCGCGCCATCCCCCGACGGACGTCGCGCTCCAAGAGGGCGTGGACCAGCAGCGCCAAGAAGTAGAGGAACAACAGCGCCTCGATCCGGGACACGTTCTGCAGCCACACCGGCGCCACCGCGTGGACCGTCTTGAGCTGCTCGAACCGCTTCTCCAACTTCGGCTGGAACTTGTAGGCCTCCAGGATCTGCGGCAGGGACAGTGCCTTGTCATTGGTGATCAGCGGGAACATGCCGTCGGAGCGCGCGTCGGCGGCCACCACGTCGTCTCGCACGCGAGCGACGACGGAGAAGCGCGGCCGGGGCGTGCGCAGGTAGCGCGTGGCGGGGCCCGGGCGCCCGCGTTTCTCCTGCCGATAGACGGGGGTGCTCCCCTGCGCGATCTCGATGCCCACCCAGCGCTCCGCGCCGGATTCCTTGAGGATCTTCCGGACGGCGTCCTCCACCCGCTCCCGCAGGCGTAGGCGACAGCGTGTCCCTTGGAGTTTAGTCTGCAGACGCTCGATCCCGAGGTATGCTTTCTCGATGCGCGCCTGCCGGGTCCGGGCATCCTCCTGGGCCATCAGCGAGTTCCACACCCAGACGATCCGGTAGCCTTCCTGCGAAGGCACGGCGGCCTCCACGACCTGCCACACGTCCTCGGGGCCGCTGGGCCGACGAGGATTCGGCCGTCGCAGGGCATCCTCCCACGGCGGATCGTGCGTCTGGAGATAGGTGCGAAACCATCGGTCCTCCCGCCGGGTCCTCGGCAGCACTGTGATGAAGCGTCCTTGGTGCTGGTCGATGTGCGCGAGCGTCGCCTTCGCGCACAGCTTGGAGTCGGCGACGTACAGAAAATCGCGTCGCCCTGCCAGCCGGCAGAGCGTCTGCCACGTCTCGAGGTGCGTCGTCGAGTCATTCGTGTTGCCATCCAGCGCCTGGTAGTGGATCGGCACCGCCCCATCGGCCGAGACCGTCAGGACGAACAGCAACTGTTTGAGGTCGGGACGATGGTCCTTGTTGTGCCCGAACGTGAGGTGCACCGTCGGCTTCCCGCGCACCGCCTGGCCCTGCGCTGCCCGATACGCCCCCGTCAGGGTGACGGTCGTCGAATCGTTGTGCATCTGCTCCAAGGCTACGGTGAACTCGCGGATCGTGTGCAGGACGACCGTCGTCATCAGGGCCGCGCGATCCGCGTCGAAGAGTCGATCGAGCGCCCGGCCGACCCGGTCGTCATTGAGGAACGCGGCGTCGCCGTCGGCCAAGCCCACCAGCGCGGGCTCGGCCCGCGTGGCCCATTCTTGGAGCGCGTAGATGGGCTGGCGATCGGTGAGGACGATGTGGCGCAGCAGCACCCCGAGGACCGTGGCCGCACGCACCCGACCCCCCGAGGGAAGGGCCTGGGCGAGGAGGCGGTCCACCTGCAGCCGGTCGAGGATGGCATTGATCAGGGGGAGGCCCCCGACGAACCGCGAGTCCAGCGTGAACGTGGGTGGACATACGGGCTTGCGCGTGGAGTGCAC